>JAUUYV010000267.1 GCA_030590275.1 Porticoccaceae bacterium | reverse complement strand
TTTATTGGACCTGGAGCTGCGGGCTGCTTCGAGAGGAAATGTTAATTTCCGGTATTTAGATTCAAATAACAAGTATAAGTGAGGCACCTGAGGGAGGCGCTTTAGTCGCTCTTTTAGTCAGCGGTTTAACAATGAGTAAGAGGCTCCATTTAAGACTTTTAATGGCCAGCTCATAGGCCTTCCTCGCGAACAATTGCGCCGGCTAATAGCATTGCAAGCGCTCGCTCACAGCGGATAGGGCAATTAGATGGCAGGTCTGGAGTCTCAGTCCACTCTTAACTAATTCTTAATAAAGACGTGGTAGGCTAGTCCCATCGTATACACAGAAAATTACTCCTGGTATGGCTAAACAACACCTTATTGTGGTTGAAGATGAAGCCGATATTCTTGAGGTTTTGTCATATAACCTTCGGCGGGAGGGCTTTGAGGTATCGACGTCTCTCGACGGGGCTCAGGGTCTGGAGCTGATATGTCGAAACATGCCAGACCTGGTTTTACTGGACCTAATGCTTCCTGGTATGGATGGTCTGGAAATATGTCGTCGTCTAAAGAACGCTGATAGCACCAGTCGTATCCCCATCATTATGCTTACAGCCAAAGGTGAAGAGAGTGATGTAGTGCTGGGTTTAGGCATTGGGGCAGATGATTATATTGCCAAACCATTTAGTCCCAAAGAATTGGTCGCCAGGGTGAAAGCGGTTCTACGGCGCGCTGCCACTGAGGTGGGGACAGCGAAAAAGGACAAGATTGTAGTGGATGGTTTAGTCATTAATATCAGCAAACATAAAGTGCTTTTTAATGATCGTGAGATTAAGTTCACCGCCACTGAGTTTCGTCTGCTGCACTATTTGGCCAGTCATCCTGGTCGTGCCTATTCTCGCGAACAATTATTAGACCACGCTTTCGGCAACAACGCTGTGGTGGTAGATCGAAATATTGATGTGCATATCCGGGCTATTCGGAAAAAAATCGGTGGCGATGAACAGTTTATCGAGACTATACGCGGAGTAGGTTATCGCTTCGTCGAGCAAGGATAATAGTGAGCAGTAGTATCTGGTTTTTATTATTGAGTTACTGCAATAACGGGGCGAACTGACTGAATGATGTACCTTAAACAAATGTTTCGCTCTCAATTACTGTGGAGGCTCTACGCCGGTTATGTCGCAATAATTCTTTTTTCCATGCTTATCGTGGGTGTTTTGGTGGCTCACCAGCTCACTGAAAACAGTATGGCAGAACTACATCATTCCCTGGCAGCACGCTCGGAGCTGTTTTCAGAAATTGCTAAAGCTCCACTGAGGGAATCCTTAGCCCGGTCTGACGGCTCTTTAACTCCAGCTGAGAATTCTCTAATTGAAGCTGAAGGCTCTTTAACGCTAGCTGAAGGCTCCTTCCAAAAAGCAGTGACTCAACTTGGCAAAAGCACTGGAAGTCGCCTTTCTGTGATTGCTGTTGACGGGACGGTAATCGCCGACTCGCAGGAGTTGGCGGAAAATATGGATAACCATGGGCAACGCCCCGAGGTCATTGATGCGAGGGAGAAAGGATATTCCACCATTTCTCGTTTTAGCCAGACTCTGCAACAACAAATGATTTATCGAGCAAAGCGAGTGACTGACAACCAGCAGACGATTGGCTTTGTCAGGGTGGCCTTGCCCTTGAGCACTATCGATCGCAAATTAGCGCAATTACGTCTGATTGTTTTATTTGGTACTGGCATGTCTGCTCTGGCAGCACTTTTATTGGGTTTTTACTTTGCCAGACGGTTTTCTGAGCCACTGACCAGGATGACAGAAGTCGCAGAGGCAATATCCCAGGGTGATTACAATCGGCGCATTAATGTACAGCAACGGGGAGAGATGGGAACCCTGGCCCGGGCGTTTAACCGTATGGCCAGAAACTCTGAACAACGAATGGCCGAGATCACCACAGATCGTAATCGCCTCGCCACGATATTTGCCGGTATGGTTGAGGGCGTTACCAGTGTTGACCAGGACCAGAATATTATCCACATAAACCAGGCAGCCGCCGACCTGCTTGGGCTGTCAATATCGACCTGTATCAACAAACCGATCTGGGAAGAAGTTAGAGTCCAGGAAATAAATCGCGCCCTGGAGCAGGCGATAAAAGGTCAGGGTATCGTAAAAGCACAAATGCGGCGTTCGTCGGAGACCGACGATCTGGTGATTGATATCTATGCAGCGACACTCGGTAACAGTGAAGCAGAATCAATAGGTGCGGTGATTGTTTTGCACGACATATCTGAATTAGATCATCTAATGCGTATACGGAGTGATTTTGTTGCCAATGCATCCCATGAACTAAAGACACCAATAACCGCGATTCGCAGTATCTCGGAAACCATCCTCGATGATGCCGACATGGAAGAAAATATTCGACAGAGCTTTATTGAAAAAGTGCACGCTCAAAGCTTGCGACTGTCTGCACTTGTTTCAGACCTGCTGGCTATTTCCCGCTTCGAGTCCGGTCAGCACCAACAGTCTTTTGACGCTGTCGATCTGTCCATGATTGCCCGGCAATCCGCTGCCACGGCGGTAAGTGCATGTCGGCAAAAACAATTGACCTTAACCACTGATATCCCCGACGATAAATTAATAATCGACGGTGATATGCAAGCTCTGAGTCAGTTAATCGATAATCTGGTGGACAACGCAATAAAATATACGCCCCTCGGTGGAGAAATATTCGTACATCTGTCAAAAAATGAGGGCAAGGCCGTATTTAGCGTTAGAGACACAGGTATCGGCGTTAGCCCACAATATCAACAACGAATCTTTGAACGTTTCTACCGAGTAGATAAAGCCCGCTCGCGGGATTTAGGTGGTACCGGGCTCGGATTGTCGATAGTTAAAAATATAACGGAACAGCACGGTGGATCAGTTACGATAGACAGCCAGCTCGCCCACGGTCCCATATTCACAGTAATACTTCCTCTCGCTAGTGATTGCTAGCTCCCAGCTAACTAACAGCCCATCGTCGAGTAATAGCCTCCCAATTGGTAGCAATAGGGGGTTTGTTAGCGATGTTTATGGTCATTTAATTTCTTCTTAATCTTTTCTTTACAGTAATAATCGAAAATTGTCTCACCCTGACGCATATAACTGAGGCGTGAGGAAGTTAAGCAATTTATTACGAAAGGAAATAGCACATGAAGAAAGCCAATCTTGCACTATCTGCTACTTTATTATTGCTTGTAAGTAACACTCATGCGGGCGAAGACATAGATCAGGAAACTATACAAAAATTAATCACTGAACTGGGTACATTGACAACGCGTGTCCAACAACTTGAACGGTCGGATCAACGATTACGCTCAGAAAATATAGCTCACCGTAAATCGGTAAACGTGGCTGAGCAACATAAATCGGGAGCCAGCGAACAACTGGCCTGGGCAGAACGCCTGAATATCAAGGGTGATTTCCGATACCGCTATGAAAACACCGATAACGAAATCAAAGACAATGATCGCAACCGCTCGCGTATACGAGCTCGCGTTGAAGCGCAGGCACGGGTGGCAGAGGACTGGAAAGTAGGTTTTGGCCTGGCTTCAGGAAGCGACGACCCTGTATCGAGCAACCAAACCCTGGGTGGTGGTGGCTCCTCAAAAGGAATTAATCTTGACCTCGCTTACTTTGACTGGTCCGGTCTCGATAATACCCACGTCATCG
>JAUUYV010000110.1 GCA_030590275.1 Porticoccaceae bacterium | reverse complement strand
TTACATTGAGGTTAACCCGGTAATTGCGCTGCAAGTCGGTACTGGAAAACAGATGACTCATCAAGGCATCAGCGTCGACCCGGTTTGATCGGGGCACAATCACCAGGCGAGTTGGGTTTTCGTGATCAGACTCATCGCGTAAATCCACCACCATGGGCAGTTTTTTAGCCTGCATTTGCCCGGCGATTTGTTCGAGAATCTTGGCGGGGGAGGCCTGGTGGGGTAGGGCGGTAATGACAATATCCCCGTCTTCCCGTTCCCATATGGCGCGCATACGGATAGAACCACGACCGGTTTTATAAACCTGGAGAATATCTTCACGGGAAGAAATGATTTCGGCTTCGGTGGGGTAATCGGGCCCTTTGATGTGCTCACACAAATCTTCTACGGTGGCTTTTGGCGATTCGAGCAAGCGAATACAGGCGCTGATCACCTCACGCATATTGTGGGGCGGAATATCCGTGGCCATACCCACGGCGATACCGGTGATTCCGTTAAGCAGTATGTGTGGGGCCTGGGCGGGCAGCACCACTGGCTCATCCATGGTGCCATCAAAGTTTGCCTGCCAGTCAACAGTACCCTGACCCAGCTCTCCCAGCAGTGCATCGGCAAAGGGCGATAAACGGGATTCGGTGTAGCGCATGGCGGCAAAAGACTTTGGATCGTCGGGAGAGCCCCAGTTGCCCTGGCCGTCTACCAGGGGATAGCGGTAGGAAAAAGGCTGAGCCATTAACACCATAGC
The DNA here is from genome assembly GCA_030590275.1 of Porticoccaceae bacterium. The sequence goes on along the minus strand of JAUUYV010000110.1, from coordinate 5,740 downwards.
CTCGTAGGCGGCGCTATCTCCGTGGGGATGGAATTTACCAATGACATCGCCCACTGTGCGAGCCGATTTTTTGTATTTGGCTGATGAGCGCAAACTCAATTCGCTCATCGCATAAATAATGCGCCGTTGAACCGGCTTTAAGCCATCGCAAATATTGGGCAGGGCGCGGTCGAGAATGACGTACATCGAATAATCGAGATAGGCCTTCTCGGCAAATTGCGAGAGGGGAGCGGACTCCGCAATATCGTCAGGGGGGATAGGTTCGGACATTATTTACCTTAGTTTTATGTGTCTAATCACTTTATTTCGTAGAACATTTTTTTGTGATACGTAGCGAAAAACATTCCCGTCGATTTAAGATAAGGTTTAAACGATTTCCGCCAGGTTGCCTTTTTCTTCCAGCCAGATTTTTCGATCTGCCGAACGCTTTTTTGCCAGCAACATATCCAGTAGTTGATTGGTGTTGTCTTCAGCGCTTAAGGTCAGGCGAACCAGGCGGCGAGTGTCCGGTGCCATGGTGGTCTCCCGTAATTGTAGGGGGTTCATTTCTCCCAGGCCTTTAAAGCGTGTTACCTGCACTTTACCGGTTTTCTTTTCGGCTTCGATTAAGTCGAGCACACCCTGTTTCTCGCTTTCATCCAGCGCGTAGTGTACTTCCTGTCCGATATCGATACGGAACAGGGGAGGCATAGCAACATAGACGTGCCCGGCTGCCACCAGGGGCCGAAAGTGGCGGACAAATAAGGCGCACAGCAGGGTGGCAATGTGGGCTCCATCGGAATCTGCATCGGCAAGAATACAAACTTTGTGGTAGCGTAGCCCTTCAAGATTATTACTCGCTGGGTCGATCCCGATGGCGACTGAGATATCGTGAACTTCCTGGGAAGCAAGAATTTCCTGGCTGTCGACCTCCCAGGTATTCAGGATTTTACCGCGCAGCGGCATGATGGCCTGAAATTCTCGAGTTCTCGCCTGCTTGGCAGAACCCCCCGCAGAATCACCCTCCACCAGAAACAGTTCAGATTGCTGCGGATCTCCCGAGGAACAATCCGCCAATTTTCCCGGTAACGCTGGCCCCGAGGTCAGTCGTTTGCGTGCGACTTTTTTTGCAGACTTCATCCGCGCCTGAGCATTGCCTATGCAGAACTCTGCAAGTTGATCGGCTTCCGCAGTATGCTGGTTGAGCCACAGACTAAACGCGTCTTTGACGACGCCCGAAATAAACGTTGCGGCCTCTCGCGATGACAAGCGCTCTTTGGTTTGTCCCGAAAACTGCGGGTCTGAAAGTTTGGATGACAGCACGTAGCTGGATTTATCCCAGACGTCGTCTGGTGTGAGTTTGACCCCGCGAGGTAATAAATTGCGGAATTCGCAAAACTCTCGCATGGCCTCTAGCAACCCGGTGCGCAAGCCGTTGACATGGGTACCGCCCTGGACGGTGGGGATTAGATTAACGTAGCTCTCCTGGGTGAGCTCACCACCTTCCGGTAACCACTGCACCGCCCAGTCCACCGCTTCCGCTTCGGCCGCAAAACTCCCCAAAAACGGATCGGTGGGGAGGGTTTCCCATCCCTGAGTAGCACCCAGCAGGTAATCCTTAAGTCCTCCTTCGTAACACCATGATTCTTTTTCACCACTGGCTTCGTCGCTAAAGTCCACGATGAGCCCTGCACACAGCACGGCTTTGGCTCGGAGCAAGTGTTTAAGCCGGGGTAGGGATAATTTGGCGGAATCAAAATAAGAGGGGTCGGGTAGGAAACGTAGCTGTGTGCCAGTATTGCGCTTGCCGCAGGTATCGATAATGTTTAAATCCTGAACTTTTTCTCCACCGGAAAAAGCCATGCGGTAAACCTGCCCATTGCGGCGGATGGTGACTTCCAGTTGCTGCGACAGTGCATTTACCACGGACACACCCACGCCGTGCAGGCCTCCGGAAAAGTGATAGTTTTTACCGGAAAATTTGCCACCAGCATGAAGCGTGCAAAGAATGACTTCCACGCCGGGCTTACCCTGCTCTGGATGCATGTCTACCGGCATTCCGCGGCCGTCATCACTGACGGTAATCGAACCATCCTTATGAACGATGACAGAAATCTTCTGTGCATAACCGGCCAGGGCTTCGTCGACACTGTTGTCCACTACCTCCTGCACCAAATGATTGGGGCGCGTAGTGTCGGTATACATGCCGGGACGTTTGCGTACCGGATCGAGACCGGTGAGAACTTCAATGGCGTCTGCGTTGTACTCTGTCATAGTGTTGCTTGCAAAAATGATCCTGGCAGGAGAATAAAAATTTATACGAATGTTATAAGTCTAGTGCTTGTTCCTGTAGCTATGTTTTTAGTACGGTTTTCAGTGCTGTTTTCACTGTGGCCAGTTAGTCGAATAATCACTCAAATAAGAAAGCGGCAATATCAGGCAAATGTTGTTCAAAATTGATAAAACTGTGATCGCCGCCTGCCTCGACAAGAACCTGACAAGCTTTGTATTTTTCCACAGCCTGGCGGTAATCCAGAACTTCATCACCGGTTTGTACCATGACCCAGATATCGGCTGGGCGGGTAATGCGGGAAACCTCAAAAGCTTCCAGCTGAGCAAGATGTTTCGGTTCAATCATGTAGGATTTATCGGTATGGTAATTTGTTTGTTCTCCCAGTAAGTACTCACGACCCAGCCAGGGCCTGACGGCAGGGTTCACCAACACCGCTTTGCAAGCATAGCGTTCCGCAAGGTAGTTGGCATAGAACCCGCCCATTGAACTACCAATAAAGCCCACCCTGCCATCAAGCGCATTCATTTCCTGTAGTAAGTGGGCCATGGCCTGATCGGGGAAGGGGCTGAGGAAGGGGCACACAAACGCGGTGTCGGCTTGATGCTCTGTCAACCAGCGGCGAGCTAACTCTGATTTGTAAGACTGCGGCGAGCTGTTAAATCCGTGGATGTAACATAGCGTAGTTTTGCCCGATTCGGATCCCCTTGAATCAGACATTCTTTACTCGAACCTTGCACCAATCGTTACTCCCGTCGCCACTGGAGCAATTGATGCGGTGGGGCCGGAGGTAAGGAATTATGGCAAGCTGATACAACACGTCCCCTGAGCAGTGTAGAGAAAACAAGCAGACGGGATTATAGAGACTGCCCCACTTATTTAATAGCGGGCGGTCTTTGATAGAGATGAGTATTAGAGGGCTTTTGTTGATAGCCGCGAATTACCGGCAGGCTCGGTTTTAGCTTCCTGGCTCAGAGCGGGCCTGGGACGATACTTCGTCGAAATGGTTTTGGGGTGAGATTCCTGGGTGAGAAGTAGCTGGAGTAGAGAGACACCGAAGATGTAAGAGGGTCTCGGGGGCCTTAGTATCCCACCGCTTCGTGGTTGACGGCTTGTCTGGCGTTCTTAACGGATACGATACCGGTCTCAAACTCTCCATTAGAGTGCAGGTCAATCCATCGGTATCCTGGAGCCTGCTTACTGATGGCGAAGTGTCGGCTACCCGCTAAAAACTGAAAACATGTCGAGGGCGTGGTGCGTAACTCGCAACCCGCCCATTGAGTCACAAACTCTTGATGCACGTGCCCGGTAAAAGCTGCTTTTACGTTGCCACTGGCTCGTACAATTGCTTCCAGTTTATCGGCATTGCTTATCCGTTGCTTATCGAGCCATTCACAGCCGACGGGCACCGGAGGGTGATGCATGAACAATATAACTGGACTATCTGGTTCCGAATCGAGTGCACGTTCTAAAAATGTTAATTCACTGTCTGATAATTCACCACCGACCGCATTGGGCAAGGTCGTATTGAGGCAAATAATCCGCCATGGACCCATCTCCAACACCGGCCAATAGGCAGCGGAGGAGAAAGCTTCCTGCATATAAGCAACTTCGTCATGGTTGCCTGGTAACCAGCCGTAGGGTAGATCGAGGAATTGCATTTGCTGAGTGAACAGTTTGTAGGCACCGGGGGCTCCTGCAGCAGCGATATCACCAGTTACATAAATCATATCCGGGCGAGGATCCTGGCCACCTAGTTCTGCCAATATCACACGAAAACTTTCGTAAGTTTCTATACCCGCTAACTGGTAGTCGCGGGTAGGGCCTATGTGGGGATCGGTAACCTGCACCAGACGCCAGGTCTTTGTTTGCGCATTATCCTGGTGGTTTTGTTCCACTTACCGGCCTCCCTGCGATAAATTGTGTAATAAATAAGCTAAACAGAGTGAAGGGTTAAGTGGAGGGTTAACAGAGAGACTGATCCTCTTCTTCGAGCACATAACCATGTGCCTGACAGTGGCCCAACCATTCACCGAGAAAGCGATTCCACTGGTGCTTTTCGTCAGGTTGAACCATTTGCTTGTTAGGGTAAGCATATTTTGATCGGACGTAGTTAACGTTCTGACACGCAGTAACTTCGGCAAGTTTTGCGTCGTGATAGAGGCGCACTACCACCAGGGGTGGGTTGATGATTCCCGATTTCTCTACCTCTTTTACTGCCACTAGTGTCGTGTATGGGGTTTGCTCCTGCACCGAAAAGACGATCTTGTTGTCGCCCGTGCCCAGACCCAGTCGGCGTTCCCTGGACGACAAAATATCGGGGAATAAGCGCAGCAGCCGTGCGTAATTTGCTTCACAGTCTGCCAGCATCCCTTTTAAGTTAACTTTATAGCTCTCCCTTCTCACAACCGCCAGTCCCCATCGATTATTAGGGCGGATATACCATGTTTTATTGCTACTTTTTCCATATTTTGTGAACTCGTTCTCGATTTAACATTAACCATTGAAGACAGATGATAGTGGCTGCGTTATTGCACTGCCCGGTTCGAAGTGCTTCAAAAGCATCGCTCTCGCTTATCACCTTTAGCAGTATATCCTCACTTTCTTTGGCAATACCGTAATGGCCGCCACAATTTTTAAGATTAGTCAGCCCACAGAACAAACTGATGGTTTCGTCCGTACCGCCGGGGCTGACCAAATAATTACAAATGGGCTCTAATTGCAGGTCTTCGATACCCGCTTCTTCCAGAGTTTCCCGACGGGCAACACTTTCCGTACTTTCACCATCTTCGACCATGCCAGCGACAATCTCCAATATCCAGGGGCTCTCTGGATGGCCCAGCGCGCCGACGCGAAATTGCTCAATCAAACCTACCAGCTGGTGATTGGGGTCATATAGTAAAACCCCAACTGCGGGCCCGCGGATAAATAATTCACGAGAGATTGGCTTGCTCCATTCACCCCGGTACAAGCGATGTCGCAACGTTAGCTTTTCCATTGTAAAAAACCCGTCGTATACGGTTTCTCTTGCTAATAAGTCTACGTCGGTCTCTTCCTTAAACGCTTGCTCATTGACTAACACGTTCATACTTCTGCCTATGCTTGCGAACCATTACCTGCTGAGAATCATCGATATCAGAACAGTCAGTAAAGCTCTAAATAGAGCCATAGTGAAACGCTACCTTAACCAATTTAGACAACTATCTGCTACTATATCGGCCTCAAAAAAACTGCCGAGGGGCTTCGTAGTATGTACAAAAAGGTGATCGGGGTTTTTGCGTGCGCTGTCGCACTTTCCTTGCCTGTGGGATCATTAAGGGCAGAAACTCTAGCAGAGATATACCAACTTGCTGTTACCAATGATCCCCTGCTTCGAGCCGCTGAAGCCAGTTATCAGGCGGGTAAGGAAGCCTTGCCACAGTCGCGAGCTGGCCTGTTGCCCACCTTGTCTGCATCTGCCAGTTATAACGA
>JAUUYV010000122.1 GCA_030590275.1 Porticoccaceae bacterium | reverse complement strand
TGTGGAGCAGAGGGTCGTGTTCGGATTAAGCCCAAGGGAAAAGACATAGGCCGAGCCACTACTGATACCCTCGTCATCATCCCCCTTCGCACCCACCACCACCGTATCGCCACTAAGGTCCACCGAAATTCCGAAAAAATCGCCCGCAGCCCCGTCACTGGCGTTCAGCTTGGCCTGCTCCGTCCAGGTTATACCACTACGGATAAACACGTGGGCCGCACCATTATTACTGCCCCACTCATCGTCCCCAGCAACACCAATCACTGCGGTATTGCGGCTAACAGCCACTGAGTTCGCAAAGCCATTATCGAAAGTCCCTCCGCTATCGGTGAGCTTGGCCTGTTCAATCCAGTTTGTACCGCTACGCACGAATACATAGCCCGAGCCACTCGGGTTGTTCTGGTCGTCGTAATTACCAAGTGCACCAATTACTGCGGTATCATCGCTGACCGCCACAGACCAACCAAACCGATCACCCGTAACCCCATCACTAGCAAGTAGCTTGGCCTGCTGTCCCCATCTGGTACCGCTACGCGTAAACACATAAGCCGAGCCACTTTCGCCACCCCTGTCGTCATCCCCCTTCGCTCCACACACCACAGTATCGCCGCTGAGTGCCACAGACCAACCTAAAAAAGCGCCCGTGGCTCGATAATCTCTGGCGACCAGTTTGGCCTCTTCTGTCCAGTTGGTGCCGCTACGGGTGAACACATGGGCCAAGCCACTGTTGTAGCCCCGCTCGGTGCGAGCAAAAGGGCTGCCTACTACTAACGTATCACCTCTAATCGCGACTGAATAACCGAAGCCACCGAAGCTGTAGCTATCACCGGAGAGCTTGGCTTCTTCCGTCCAGCTCATGCCAGTGCGCGTGAACACGTAGGCCGAGTCGAACGCTCCCACCACCACCGTATCGCCACTGATTGCCACAGACCAACCAAATATATCGCCCGCAGCCCCGTCGCTGGCAGTCAGCTTGGCCTGCTCTACCCAGCTAGTACCGCTGCGCATGTACACATAGGCCGAGCCACTTTGGCCACCCCCGTCGTCGTCCAGCTTCGCACCAATCACCGCAGTATCGCCACTGACGGCTACCGAATTACCAAAGTAAGCCTTTGCTGCCCCATCACTGGCCAACAGCTTGGCGACTTCGGTGGGGGTGACAGCCGAGACCGGTGCGGCCAATATTGATAACAGGGCGCTAACAAGACCCGGAATAAAGAGCCGGCTTAATTTGATACTCATGATGCTTTCCTTAATATTTTTCTGTTTGTTGACACGCTTTGATCCAGTGGATTCACCACAGATGATGTCCACATCACCCGTGGTTCAAGGTATTCAGATTCCAGAGTTTGTTCAGAGGTTTGTTCAGAGGTTTGTTCAGAGCTCAGGGTCGCTGAGTCTATGGTGGCCAATGCGGCTAGTAAGCTGTGAGTGACAGCAAACAGGATTGCCAGAATCATTCCAGGCATACAACTTCCTTAATTGCGCGATGATTAGCTCTAACATTCTGACCTCGTAGAGGTTAGACCATTATTACTTATCAGCACTGCATAATGCGGACACACAATCTCAACTAAATTCGTATAAAAAACAAGCGGTTAGTTTCCCGTAGACTACCTTAATTTATGTAGGAAAACTCTTAGGGTAAGGTAGGATAGCGTAAATTACAGCTACAGCAATACATTAATAACAAATGTTAAGACATTGATTTTATTATCTATAATTTTACTCCTGAAAACAGCAGTACGGGGGGTTTCAAGGGTTCTGCGAAAAGGTTCAGACGGTTCTTGTCATGCGAGGCTTACTTTCGAATGACCTGTCCCCCGGCCCGTTAAGAAACCCAGGCCACCGCCAGTTGTAAGACATAGCAAGCGCAGCAAGCAGGTGATTTTAAAAACCGGGGACGGATGACTTTGTGCCATATACCGTTCGTGTCTTAGCTAAGCGTTGACCGTATTTTGGTCACCCATTGGGCAAATGCTGAATCGATATTAGTTTTCCTGCCACTAGCTGCGTGAGCGGATCAATGAGATCACTAAAGTAATAGACTTTTCCAGTATCGCTCAGCGCGTGAATCGCTCGCGTATTTTGTGGCGAACCACTTCGCCTTCGACCATAAAAATGACATCTTCGGCAATATTAGTGGCCAGGTCGGCAATTCTTTCAAGATAACGAGACGTTGACAGTAGAGAGATAGCTCTTTCCACCGCCGTAGAGTCTTTTTCCATCAGTGCCTGTAAGGCAACATACATCTGACGATTCACCTCATCTACGTCGTCATCCATGACAATGACCTTGTGAGCCATATCGATATCCAGTTTGACCAGTGCTTCGAGACTGTCTCGTACCATCGAAATAATACTGGTGGACATTCGGTCGGTAAATTCCGGTGGGCAGGGAATCGGTTCCTGACTTGAAAGAAAAACCGCCCGTTTAGCCACATTAACCGCGAAGTCTCCCATTCGTTCAAGATCATTATTGACCTTTAATATCACCACAATAAGCCGCAAATCCACGGCGACTGGCTGGTGTAAAGCCAGTATTTTCAGACATTCTTCTTCTATGAGAACTTCTTTTTTATTAATTAATGTTTCACCAGCGAAAACGCTTTCTGCTAACTCGGGCCGCCGGTTATTAAGCGCAATAATGGCATCATTGATGGCGGTTTCAACCATGCTTCCCAGCTGAAGAATTTCTCTCTTCAATTCATCGATATCGCGTTGTAGGTGCAGAGACATAGTTTCCTCGCGTGCTATTTTACTAAACGTTAAGGTATCTAAAACTTAGCCAAAACGGCCGGTAACATACTCTTCGGTACGTTGGTTTTGTGGCCGCGTAAAAAGCTGATTTGTAACCCCGAATTCAATTAATTTGCCGGATTCCAGGAAGGCGGTGTAATCGGATATTCGCGAAGCCTGTTGCATATTGTGAGTCACAATCACGATGGTATAGCGGGACTTCAGTTCGAATAGTAAATCTTCAATATGCGCGGTGGAGATTGGATCCAGGGCCGAACAAGGTTCGTCCATTAACAAAATATCGGGGTCCATAGCCAGAGCACGAGCAATACAAAGCCTCTGTTGCTGACCTCCCGACAGGCTCAGAGCCGATTCGTGCAAACGGTCCTTTACCTCGTCCCATAAAGCCGCCTGTTTTAGAGAGTGCTCGACCAGCTCATCTATCGACTTCTGGTATCCGTTAATGTTCGGACCCCAGGCTATATTTTTGTAAATGGTCTTTGGGAAAGGGTTGGGTTTTTGAAATACCATGCCGATGCGCCGCCGCACCTCCACCGGATCGACTGAGGAGGCGTTAAGATTTTGACCATTGTAAGTAAAAAGGCCATCCATAGTGACGTCGGGAATAAAATCATTCATCCGATTAAGGGACCGCAACAAGGTACTTTTTCCACAGCCCGACGGCCCGATAATCGAAGTAATTTTATGTTTGGCAATTGGAAAAGACACTTTGTCTATCGCTACCTTGCCCCCGTAATAAATACTTACCTGGTCGAGATCGAGTATGCTTTCTTCAACTAAAGTTAATTGCTCGCTAGCTTGCTGCTTACTTTCAACAGACATAACCGTTTTCTCGTCGAGTTGCGCGGCCATTACTTTATTCTCCGTTCAGTTTTATGACGAATCACAATAGCTGCCGCGTTCATCATCAGTAGAACCGCTAATAAAACAATAATGGCAGCGGCAGCAAGTTGGTGAAACTCGTGCTGGGGACGTGATACCCAGTTGTAAATTTGAATCGGCATTGCAGTAAAGGAATCCATTGGCCCTTCTGGTAGAAACGCCACATAGGTGAGTCCACCGATCATAATCAGTGGAGCGGTTTCTCCAATTGCTCTCGATAAGGCCAGGATAACACCGGTTAAAATGCCCGGAAAAGCAGCGGGTAAAACATGAGCTCGCGCTGTTTGCCAGCGGGTAGCACCGAGGGCAAATGCGGCCTGTCGAATACTCATGGGTACGGTTTTAATCGCTTCGCGGCTGGCAATAATAATAACCGGCAGTATGAGTAAGCTCATCGTCAATGCACCCGAAATTAAACTACGTTCCAAAGCCAGCTCACGGACAAAAACAGCTAAGCCAATAATGCCGTATACAATGGAAGGCACCCCCGCCAGGTTGGATATATTTAACTCTATTAAACGATTTAGTCGATTTTTTTTGCTGAACTCTTCGAGATACAAGGCCGCCCCGACGCCTATAGGAATAGCAATTAGCGCGATCAAACTAATCAGCCACAAAGTACCTACTAATGCTGAGAGAATTCCTGCTTTAGCTGGAAAACGCGATGGAAAGCTAGTCAGAAACTGAAGGTCGAGCCAACGAAAGCCATCCAGACAAACCTGATAAAGCAACAGTGCCAACAGAGCCACCCCCATAAAAGTAATCACCGCGCAGAAACTAGCAAACACCTTAGCTTTGCGATGACGACGTCGCAGGTGGCGATCACTGACAGGAAAAGCTTGTTTCATGGGCTCGCTCACTAGTCATAAACCTCGCGATAACGGTTGAGTATCCATTGCGAAAGAACGTTTAACACCAGGGTAATCACAAAAAGTAGAGCTGCGACAACGAACAATGTTTGATAGGCGATACCACCCGCGGGTGCGTCACCCAGACTTATCTGAACGATGTAGGCGGTCATGGTCTGGATGCTTTCCAGAAAAGTAAGTGACATGTTCGGTGTCGCACCGGCAGCCAGAGTTACCGCCATGGTCTCGCCGATTGCGCGGGAAATAGCCAGTAAAAAAGAGGCCATAACACCAGATAATCCGGCCGGAACCACCACCTGAGCTGTCACCTCATAAGAAGTAGCACCTAGAGCATACGCCCCCTGACGAAGGGTTTGGGGAACCGCTCGGAGGGCATTATCACTGAGGGTAGCAATCATGGGAAGAACCATAATGCCGACCACAATAGCTCCACTTAAGGCATTAAATACCTGAATATTGGGAATTATTGTTTTTAATACGGGAGTGACGAAGGTGAGAGCAAAATAACCGTATACCACAGTCGGAATACCGGCCAGTAGTTCCAGCACCGGCTTTACCGCTGAACGAACTCGGTGAGAGGCGTATTCGCTAAGATAAATGGCACTGGCAAGTCCAATAGGTATGGCGATCACTGCCGCACCGAAGGTAATCAGTAAGGTTCCCCATACCAGGGGTAAAACGCCGAAGGAGCTGGGCTCTAACAAGGGTACCCAGCGTGTACCAAAAAAGAAATCCAGCGGAGCGACTTGCTGAAAAAAGCTAAGCCCCTCTTTGCTTAGAATAATAATAATCGCAGCCGTGGTCACGACCGAGATTAAAGCGCAGAGAGCGAGCCCTGACTGAATCAGGAACTCGCTCCAGCGGATACCGCGTTTATTGATATTGGCAATTTTTTCTGTTGGAAAAGTATTTGTTGTCATAACACCCGTCTATTGTCCTGCCAATACTTAGGGAAGCCCTGACCCATGCTAAATATATCTGCCTTCCGGGGCGCAAAGTTTAAGCCCTTAAATCGTTCAGAGCTTCCTTAAGATTTCAGATAGTTCTTTCGGCTCAGTAATGATTATGGTCCTACGGAGCAAGCAGATTGATAGCGCGTGAGCTTTCACTACCCGAGTAGGAAGTACCAGTTTCACGCTTTGAGATACGCTCTAAGGCACGCTGATACACCTTGTCCGGCAAGGCGATGTAACCGACTTCGCTAGCGAGCTGTGGTGCGTTATTAATATAAAACTGGGCAAAGGTTTGCACTTCCGCACGATCCAGTGCGCTACTGCGGAGATAAATAAATATCGGCCGAGATAGCGGCGCATAGCTACCGTCATTAATCGTGGTTGCATTAGGTGCAACTGGGCCATTACCGCCATCAATGGGTACTAGTTTCAGCTTGTCCTGGTTGGCAGCGTAGTATGCATAACCAAAGTAGCCCAGAGCGTTGAGATCGCCACTGATGCCCTGCACCAGAGCATTGTCATCTTCACTGGCGGTATAATCGGGACGTGATGCGCCAGACTTTCCATTAATCGTTTCAGTAAAATAGTCA
>JAUUYV010000165.1 GCA_030590275.1 Porticoccaceae bacterium | reverse complement strand
GTCGAGGTGAAACAGCGAAATACGATGGCCGTGGCCTGCTACTGAGCGATGATGAGGTGCAACAGCGGCTAGGTCGTGGTGATGAGTACGTGATTCGTATGAAAGTGCCAGAAACCGGTGTCTGCCAGTTCCGAGACCGTTTGCGCGGTGAGATAGAGATCCCCTGGGTCCAGGTTGACATGCAAGTGCTAGTAAAGGCCGATGGATTACCGACCTATCACCTGGCTAATGTAGTAGATGACCATTTAATGGGTATTACTCATGTTATCCGTGGTGAGGAATGGATTAATTCTGCTCCCAAGCATCAATTACTGTACGAGTATTTTGGATGGGAGATGCCAGAGCTCTGTCATATGCCTCTGCTTCGAAATACGGATAAGAGCAAGCTCAGCAAACGGAAGAATCCGACGAGCATCGGCTACTACCAGGCCATGGGCTATCTGCCTGAGGCTCTGGTTAATTACCTGGGGCGAATGGGTTGGTCGATGCCTGCCGAGGAAGAAAAATTTGCACTGGATGAAATGATCAAACATTTCAATCTCGATACCATCCATCTGGGCGGACCGGTGTTTGATACTGAAAAGCTGGATTGGCTAAACGGTTGTTGGATCCGTGAAGACCTGGATGATGAACAGTTCGCCGACCGCTTATCAGAGTGGGCCTTCAATAGAGAAAACCTGGCCAGAATGATACCTCTGATCAAAGATCGTACTGAAAAATTTAGTGATATAGCGCCCCTGGCGAGCTTTTTACTTTCAGGCCTGCCGGTGCTGGGGGTAGATGCTTTTTCCCATAAGACGCTAGCAATCGAGGACGTCAGAAAGGTTTTGCAATATACCAGCTGGAGGCTGGACGCTTTGCGTCACTGGGAAAGGGATGCCCTTTATGGGGAAATCAAGCAACTGTCCGGCGCCATGGGGTTAAAGCTTAAAGTCTTTATGAATCCGCTGTTTGTCGCAATTGCCGGTTCACCTTCGGCTCCACCGCTGTTCGACGCCATGGTTATTCTGGGGCCAGATATGGTTCGAGCACGAATACGCCACGGTTTAGCCCATGTTGGAAACCCATCGAAAAAGCAGTTAAAGAAGTGGGAGAAAGAATACCGGATCCTGGATCAAGAGAGAGGGCCTCATCCAGAAGAGCAAGCTTGACAGTTTCGCGGTCCGTGCCTAAAATCCCGCCCTCTTTTGGGGCTATAGCTCAGCTGGGAGAGCGCAACACTGGCAGTGTTGAGGTCGGCGGTTCGATCCCGCCTAGCTCCACCATTTTTTTATGGGTAATTAACTTATCGCTAGTAGTCACGATTTGGTCTGACTGCTACAGTGAATGTCCAGTCACCGCACACACTATAATAACGAGCCGGGCGCTCCCTGGCAGACGGTCTTCAGTAGATAGTAGAAGTTTTAGCTCGTTTTTATCGGCACACATCTTGCTCCTAAGCTATTGAGCCTGAGGACTGAAGTAGCTGCGCTCACCAACTCTATTGTCAGTCAATTAAGAGCCAGATTAAGAAATAGACTGATAAGGGTATAGCTGAATTATCTGATCTCTCTTGCCCATAGCAAGTTTAACGATAAAGATGTAGGTACACCTAAAACAGTAACAAGCCGGCATCTAGATACAAAAAAACAAACGGTACTTAGATCCTTTGTCAATTACGAATAATATGTCTTGAACAAAGACCGCTCGATAGTTGACGGTTGTTCGAGGACATCGATAACTTATAGTCTAAAAGCTTGATCTAACCTTACTCTCGACTTTCGTTGAGTTAACTCATTAATAATGCTCATATAGCGTTTACGTTTATTTTGTTAGTAGTTGTGTTTGTTTTTTATACCGCATGGAAGGAGGCCAAAGGTCTGCTGTGGGGAAAGCTATCATCTGGTTATTCCACCGAGTGGAAAGATATTAAAAGTCGTAGAGTTTAGACCTTATCTTTATGGGGCGATAATGGAAATGGGAGGACAAATATGTACCGGTATTACGGCGAGACAGGAGCTATTGATTAACAATAAAGATATACATTTGTCCATACGTTATGTTCATAGAAAAGTAAAAGACGAGATAAAAAAAGGGGGCGGATTGAACCTACCTTATAGGTGGTGTCTATGCCAATGAAGACGGGAGCATTGGCCGCGAGATACCCACATCATATTTAAAAAGGCGTCCACCGCTTATTTTTACGCAAACCCACGCGCTAACCGGTAAATGATTTTCCGCACAAAAAAGACCTCTTAAAATAAGAGGCCTTTTCTGATTCTCAGCGTCTTGAAAGCTTAGTGATTTCTCGCTTTTCGGGGCCGGTATAGAGTTGGCGTGGCCGTCCGATTTTATAGGGATTGCTTAGCATTTCGTTCCAGTTGGCGATCCAGCCCACGGTGCGGCCCGTGGCGAAAATAACGGTAAACATCTCGGTGGGAATGCCGATGGCTTTCATGATAATGCCCGAATAAAAATCGACATTGGGGTATAACTTTTTACTAACAAAGTATTCGTCCTCTAGTGTGATTTGTTCCAGTCGTTTGGCGATCTTGAGAAGAGGGTCATTTTCCAACCCCAGTTCTTCAAGTACATCATCACAAGCTTTTTTCATCACTTTGGCACGCGGGTCAAAGTTCTTATAGACGCGGTGGCCAAAACCCATCAATCGGAAGGGGTCGTTCTTATCCTTAGCTTTTTTAACGAAGGCGTCGATATTTTTTTCGTCGCCAATTTCGTTTAGCATTTCGAGAACAGCCTGATTAGCGCCACCGTGGGATGGTCCCCACAGAGCAGCAATGCCGGCGGCGATGCAGGAGAAGGGATTAGCGCCAGATGATCCCGCCAGACGTACTGTCGAAGTGGAAGCATTTTGTTCGTGATCAGCGTGTAAGAGGAACAGCAGATCCATAGCATTTGCTAACACTGGACTAACGTCAGATTGCCGACAGGGCGTCCCAAACATCATGTTAAGGAAGTTTTCTGCATAACCCAGGTGGTTTTTTGGGTACATGTAAGGCTGACCAATGTAGTGCTTGTAGCACATGGCCGCCAGAGTTGGCATTTTTGCAATCAAACGGTGGGCGGTAATCATTCGGTGATTAGGATCATTAATGTCCAGGGAATCGTGATAAAACGAAGACATCGCACCGACTACGCCACACATCATTGCCATAGGGTGAGCGTCGTAATGGAAACCCGAGAGGAATTGCTCAATGGAGCGATTCACCATCGTGTGTGTAGTAATAATGGTTTCGAATTCACCCTTTTGCTGCGCGTTGGGAAGCTCACCATTAAGTAAGAGGTAGCAGGTTTCCAGGTAATCTGAGTTTTCTGCTAAATCGTCGATGGCGTAACCCCGGTGCAGCAGTATTCCTTTAGCACCATCTATAAAAGTGATTTTCGATTCGCAGGATGCCGTGGCGGTAAACCCGGGGTCAAAGGTGAAATGATTACTACCGGCCATACCTGAGAGATCAATAACATCTTCACCCTCGGTACCAGATAATACGGATAATTCGATGGGGTCCTGCCCATCGATGGTGAGCAGGGCTTTTTTTGCAGTCATTTGATTCTCCTACTGACAACTCTATCGTAGGAGGCTAGCTCCCGGATTCGGTATTGAGATATAAAGGAAGGCAGCCTACGTTTGCCTGCTCTTGTTGTCAATTTGCCTTTAGTTTGGGTATCTCGCCCAATAACCTGCTGCAGGTAGCTTATTCCGGGAGTTTCATTGTAATGACAGTGGTTTATTTTTATAATCCATCGCCGTCGGAGCACGTCTCCGGTGATTACCTTCTTAGACTACAGCAAACTACAGTTTTTTAGACTACAGCTTTGACCATAGCTTTCAGAAATTTAAACATTTATCGCCGCGAATGAGTGGGAAACAAAAGCCCCGCAGTGAAAACCCGAGCTTGTAGAGTGAAGCTTGTATTTGAAAGGGCGCTAATGGCCTTGATACAGAAAAGCTAAGGGCTTTTAGCATCACGAAGCTAAAGGCTTTGAACACAGATAAATTGAACGATCTTGCTAAATTGTAAGGTTTGGTATCAGCAGGGAACGTATTGGCACAGAATCTAATGGCGAAGAACCTGGCCATCCATCTAACCATCCGATATGAGTAGACAGAAGGTAGTGACCCTTGTGAACGATAAACGTCCCGTTAATCTTGACATAAAAACTATTCAGCTCCCTATTACTTCCTATGTATCTATTTTGCATAGAGTTTCCGGTGTTGCTTTGTTTGTGATTACAGGTTTATTTTTGTGGATGCTCGATACTAGTCTGGCGTCTGAAGAGAACTTTAAGGCCTTGCAGGAATTTCTGAGCAGTCCTTTTTGTACCTTAATTTTGTGGGGTATGTTAGCGGCGCTCATCTATCACCTGGTGGCCGGTATTCGCCATCTCATTATGGATATGGGCATTGGTGAAACCCTGGAAGGCGGCATTTTTGGAGCCAGAATGGTGATAGGGATTTCCGCAATACTAATCGCGCTGACAGGAGCCTGGCTATGGCTGTAAGGCAAATAACCAGTTTTGGCCGCAGTGGTCTTTCCGACTGGCTGATACAACGTGTCAGTGGTGTAGTGCTGGCTATCTATACTTTCTGGCTTGTGGGGTATCTGATCTGCCACCCGGGATTAGACTATGCTCAGTGGTTGGCTATTCACGAAAATTTTTGTGTGCGTGTATTAAGCCTGGCGGCAATTTTAGCCCTGGCAGCTCATGCCTGGATCGGATTGTGGGCGGTGTTAACCGACTATGTCACGGTGCGTTTGATCGGTGCTAAAGCTACGGTCATACGGGTGTTTCTGGAATTGGCGATGATCGCGGTGATTCTCACCTATGTGATTTGGGCTATCGAAATTCTCTGGGGAGTTTGAACGAATGCCGAATATGCGCACGATATCGTATGACGCAGTGATTGTGGGTGGTGGTGGAGCTGGAATGAGAGCCGCCTTACAACTGGCGCAATCCGGTTACAAAACCGCCGTTATTTCTAAAGTATTTCCAACCCGTTCGCACACGGTTTCAGCTCAGGGTGGCATTACCTGTGCAATTGCCAGCGATGATCCCAATGATCGTTGGGAATGGCATATGTACGATACCATTAAGGGTTCCGATTACATTGGTGATCAGGAGGCCATCGAATATATGTGTTCTGTAGGCCCTGAAGCGGTGTTCGAGCTAGAGCATATGGGACTGCCGTTTTCTCGCACCGAAGAGGGCCGTATTTATCAGCGCCCCTTTGGTGGACAATCGAAAAACTT
>JAUUYV010000240.1 GCA_030590275.1 Porticoccaceae bacterium | reverse complement strand
TTGATCGAAATCCCCACCAAATACCCCTCGGGTGGAGAAAATCAATTAATCCAAATTTTAACCGGCAAAGAAGTCTCAAGCGGGCCACTACCCGCCGATCTGGGCATAGTATGTCAGAACGTAGGCACCGCTTTCGCGGTCAAGCAAGCGGTGTGCGAAGGGATTCCATTAATTTCACGGATCACTACCGTGACCGGTAATGCCTGTGCCCAACCTGGAAATTATCGAGTGTTATTGGGTACAGCGGTCGCCCACTTGTTGTCAGAAACCGGAGTTGACGACTCCCGCACATCTCGTCTGGTCATGGGCGGCCCCATGATGGGTTTCGCGCTGCCAAACTCCGCAGTACCCGTGGTAAAGACCACTAACTGTATCCTCACACCCGACGAAAGCGAGTTGCCCGCCAATGATTTTGCACAGGCCTGTATCCGCTGCGGCCTCTGTGCCGAAGCCTGTCCCGCTTCACTGCTTCCTCAACAATTGTACTGGTATGCCCGTTCGCAAAATCACGAACGACTGGAAGCTCACCATCTGTTCGACTGTATAGAATGCGGGGCATGCTCCTATGTCTGCCCCAGCAATATCCCTCTCGTGCAGTATTATCGTGCGGCCAAGGGGGAAATTCTCCAGCACGAGAAAGATAAGTTAGTATCGGATCACGCCCGCGAACGTTTTGAAGTTCACCAACAACGAATCGAGCGTGCCGAGCAGAAAAAAGCAGCTCGTCGGGAGTCTCGTAAGCAGGCAGCGGCGACACGACAGGAGGCTTTAACAGAAAGTTCGTCTGATAATAAAAAAACCATCGAGCCCGACCTGGTCAAGGAAGCCATAGCGCGACTACGACAGAATCCAATTGATCCGGGCAAACAAGGTCAGAAGCTAGAACGAGCGGTAAGTGCGACGCAGGAAAAATTGCAAAGGGCAGAGGCAAAATTCCTTGCAGATAATATTAACGACGAGCAGCGTAATTCCCTGGAAGCCAAATTAGAAACCGTGCGGCTTCAGTACCAGGAAGCAAAAATGCGGCTGGAAACATTCGAAAGCGAACAGGCCCAAAGCTTAAAGCCGGAAACCGAAAACTCGAAAACAGAACCTCTCGAAACAGATGACCCCGAAATAGAGAGTTCCGAACCAGCCAGCGCAGAAGTCACTGCAGCTGCAAACGCTATCGCCCGTGCCCAGCAAAAAGCCGCTGCTCGCGCTGCCTTGTCACCACGGCAAAAGCTTGAGGGCGATCTGTCAGCCCTCGCCGGACGCCTGGAAAAAGCCGAAGCCCGCCTCAATGCCGCGAGCGACCCGGATCAGATAGCAGCATTGCAATCAGCCCTGAGCCAGCTCCAGGAAAAACACGATGCAGCAAGATCAAAACTGGCCGCGTTGAACTCAGCAACGTTGAACTTAGCAAGGTCGGACAAAGAGGAAAATACCGACGACCCACCACCAGACCAGAATAAAACCTGATGGCGCTTTCTCAGCTTAGCTCACCCCATGCCCACGCCGGGGAAACCACCTCATGGGTCATGCGGCAATTACTGCTGGCCACTCTGCCCGGCATGGCGGCGCTTACCTGGTACTTTGGTTGGGGTACTCTCATTAACCTGGTTCTCGCCACCGGCACTGCCCTCGCGTGTGAAGCGATCATTCTAAAATTGCGCAAGCGTCCAGTGATGTTCTGTCTACGGGATTGCAGCGCACTGGTAAGCGCCGTGTTATTAGCCCTCGCCCTACCGCCTCTGGCTCCCTGGTGGTTAATCGTCACCGGCACTGGCTTTGCCATTATTATGGCCAAACATCTCTACGGTGGACTCGGCTACAACCCCTTTAATCCCGCCATGGTCGGTTACGTGGTGTTGCTGATCTCTTTCCCCATAGCAATGACAGCCTGGCCTGCACCTCGACCCATGCTGCCAGAAGGAATAGACGTACCGAGTTTATGGTCGTCCCTGCAGATCGTATTCCCCATGTTGGCCGTCGAGCCAATTGATGCATTTACCATGGCAACGCCACTCGACGCCTTTAAACAAAATGCCGGCATGCTGGTGGATCAGTTCTATAAAAGTGAAACGCTATTTGTAAAAGGCGATTTAGCCGGTGTTGGCTGGGACACTATCAACGTGGCCTTTTTAATGGGTGGTATCTATTTGCTCGCACGACGTGTATTTACCTGGCACGCACCCATCGCCATGCTGGCAACATTAATTGTAATGTCATTATTGTTTTATGATGGTGGCAGCTCTGCCAGCAAGGGGCCAGTTAGTTTGCACCTGTTCAGCGGTGCCACTATGCTCGGCGCCTTTTTTATTGTCACCGACCCGGTTACTTCTGCTGTCAGCAACCGAGGCCGACTAGTCTACGGTGCGCTAATTGGTTTTCTGGTGTTTACCATTCGCGCCTGGGGTAATTATCCAGATGCTATTGCCTTTGCCGTATTGCTGATGAATTTTGCCGCGCCCTTTATCGATTACTACACGCTACCGCGTACCTACGGGCATAGCCATTCCAGCTCTGCTCTGCGGAAAAAGGACTAGGCCATGCGGAGCACCATTCAAAAAAATAGCCTGATCCTTGCACTGTTCGCGCTGATTACCACTACCCTGCTAGGTGGCACCTATTTAAGCACCCGCGAAAAAATAGAGCACTCCGAACGCAAAGCGGCACAAAAAGCCTTATTTGAAGTGGTTCCCGCAGAACGCCACAATAACGATATGCTGGTCGACACACTGCCTGTTCCGCCAACCTACTGGCAAACTCTAGGGCTTAAGCAAGGTGGTGATGTTCATGTCGCTCGCCTTGACGGTAAAGTTGTCGCAATGATTATTCCCACCATCGCTCCCGATGGATACAGTGGCGATATTAAGTTTATTGTGGGCATCAATCGCGATGCCAGTATCGCTGGAGTTCGAGTATTAAGTCACCGAGAAACTCCGGGCCTGGGTGATAAAGTCGATCTAAAAAAACACGATTGGATACTGGGGTTTAATGGAAAATCTCTCAGCAAGCCAGAGCCATCACGTTGGAAGGTCAAAAAAGACAAAGGCGAATTTGATCAATTTACCGGTGCCACCATTACCCCAAGGGCGGTAGTCAAACAGGTGTTCCAGGTGCTTAATTACTACAAGGACGACAGCAAACGTCTGCTTAAAGAAGCGACGCGAAACAACTCATCAAGCCAGCCAGCAACTAATCCGCAAACTCGGCCGCAAACGTCTTTAAAACAACAAGCGCCAGGAGACAACCCATGAGTGAGCTTCTCGCTGAACCAATGACCGCCGAACAGGTAGCCTCTGAACAACTGCCCCCCCAGCAGGCCAACTATCAGGAAGTTGTCCGTAACGGTCTTTGGAGCAACAATCCCGCACTGGTTCAACTATTGGGCCTGTGTCCACTGCTGGCCGTAACTGGCTCCGTGGTTAATGCCCTCGGCCTCGGCCTGGCAACCCTCGCCGTGCTAATGGGTTCCAACATTGCCGTCTCGTTAATTCGCGGTGGCGTCACCGACGCTATTCGCATACCGGCCTTTGTGATGATTATCGCCACCTTCACCACCCGCACCGAACTATTAATGAAGGCCTACACCTACGAACTGTTTCAGATTCTCGGAATTTTTATTCCCCTGATCGTCACCAATTGTGCCATCCTAGGACGCGCGGAAGCCTTCGCCAGTAAAAACCGTGTATTTCCCGCCGCCGTCGACGGTTTAATGATGGGCCTCGGTTTTGGATTTGTACTAGTACTGTTAGGCGCGATCCGGGAAATTCTTGGGAGTGGCACCTTGTTCGCCGATATGCACCTCTTGTTTGGACCCGCTGCGGAGAGTTGGAAGTTACAGCTGTTTGGCAAAAACTACGGATTTTTAGTTTGGGTCTTACCCCCCGGAGCTTTCCTGATTACCGGCCTATTGATTGCGAGCAAAAATGTTATCGATTTACGTGCCGGTGCCCGCCGTGCGGCCCTCAGGGCGAAGCCGGTGAAAGGAGCGAAGCGAGTACGCACCACGGGAACCGTTAATTAGGGAAGCTATAATCAAGGATAGACCGACACACAAAACCCATCAGTTTGGTATAGACTAAGCCTATGCTACGTCCTTTAGT
>JAUUYV010000234.1 GCA_030590275.1 Porticoccaceae bacterium | reverse complement strand
CGAATCTCAGCAGGCGTTTTTGTCGGCGCGGGTTCAGACCTGGGTGGTGGCAGTTCCACCATGGGCACACTATCCGGCGGTGGCGATATCATTATTTCCGTCGGTAAAGAATGTTTAATCGGAGCTAACGCGGGAATCGGTATTCCTCTGGGAGACCGCTGCATTGTCGAAGCCGGTCTCTACATAACGGCTGGCACCAAAGTGATATTGCTCGACGACAGTAAAAATGATGCGGGTACTGCCAAAGCCCGCGACCTGGCGGGGCGCTCGGACTTATTGTTCCGTCGCAATTCAGTCAGCGGAGCGGTAGAGTGCTTAACCAACAAAACGGCAGTCGAGCTTAACGAAGCCCTGCATGCACACAATTAATTAAGCATTAATCCCCACTACACTCAATTTTCTATAAACCTTTAGGCGAACTAATCTCCATGAGCCAATTGTCTGCCACCGTCGAACTAACCTGTGAGTTAATTCGTCGTGCCTCGCTTACACCTCGGGATGAGGGCTGCCAGCAAGTACTTATCACTCGGCTTGAGGCTCTGGGCTTTGAGGTTAAGTCCTTACGCTTTGGTGAAGTAGACAACTTCTGGGCGATTCGCGGCAACACTGGCCCCATCCTCTGCTTTGCCGGTCACACCGATGTTGTGCCCACCGGCCCCGAAGCAGATTGGAGCACACCACCTTTTGAGCCCACCATTAATGAAGGGGTCCTCTACGGTCGTGGTGCTGCCGACATGAAAGGCTCCCTGGCGGCAATGATCACTGCTGTAGAAACCTTTATCGGTGAACACCCGAATCACCCTGGGCGCATCGCTTTTCTAATCACCAGCGATGAGGAAGGGCCGGCACGGGATGGCACCGTACGCGTCGTGGATTGGTTAAAAGAGCACAACATTATCCCCTCGTGGTGCCTGGTGGGGGAGCCATCCAGCACCCAGACTCTGGGCGACGTTGTTAAGAATGGACGCCGCGGTTCCCTCAATGCAACCCTTGTGATCAAGGGGGTGCAGGGGCATGTTGCTTACCCAGATGCCGCCGACAATCCCATCCATCGGACCGCACCCGCGCTAACTGCGCTGACACAGGAGGAATGGGACCAGGGTAACGAACACTTCCCGGCCACCAGCTTTCAGATTTCCAACATCGCTGCCGGCGAAGGGATCACTAATGTGATTCCCGGTAGCCTGAAAATAATGTTTAATTTTCGCTATTCTACGGAGCTAAGTGCCGACGATCTCAAAACACGCACCCGCAAAATCCTCGACCAATATAAGCTGGATTACGATCTCGACTGGCAGCTGAGTGGCGAACCTTTCTTAACGGCAGAAGGGGAGTTAGCGAAAGCTGCCGCTGCAGCCATATCCAGGGTTAAAAAGACTAAAACCACATTGTCTACCTCGGGCGGCACCTCCGATGGCCGTTTTATTGCACCCCTGGGAACCCAGGTACTGGAGCTGGGGCCCGTCAATACCAGTATCCACAAGACCAATGAGTGCATTCCCATTCAAGACGTCGATGACCTGGCATTAATTTACCAATATATCCTGGAAGAACTTCTTGCCGCTTAAGGGCGGACAGTGATCGCAATATAACTGTGCGCATCGTTTTACTCTTTGTAGCTACTGTAATGATCTGGGGTTCTACCTGGATCGCAGTGAAATGGCATCTAGGCGTCGTCGAACCCGGTGTTTCAGCCTTTTATCGCAACACCATAGCTGCCCTAATTTTATTTGCATGGTGCTGGAAGCAAAAACTAAGCCTGGCTTTTCCACTGAAGGATCACCTAAGCTTTCTTCTCCTGGGTTTATTCCTGTTTTCCGGGAACTACTGGCTCGTTTATCGTGCTACAGACTCTTTGACTAGCGGTTTAGTTGCGGTGGTATTTTCCACCGTAGTATTTTTTAATATATTTAATGCACGGCTTTTCCTCAGATATCCCGTACGACTCTATGTGGCCTTAGGTGCGGGTCTCGGGATTGGGGGAATCGCCTTGTTATTCTACGGAGAGCTCGCTACGTTTTCCTGGGGCGACGGGAGTGTAAGGGGGTTTTCTCTGGCATTACTCGCAGCGTTCTTCGCTTCTTTAGGTAGCATAACCGCAAGCTATATTAGTCAGCACCGACAGCTGCCAGTGGTTCAATACAACGCCTGGGGAATGTTTTACGGCTGTCTTATTCTATTGCTGACAGCTCTACTTGGCGGAAATACCTTCAACTACGAAACCACCATGCAATATACCGCGACCCTGTTTTACCTCGGCGCAGTGGGAACGGCGGCCGGCTTTGCCTGTTATCTAAAACTAATCACCCTGATTGGTCCCGATAAAGCCGGATATACTTTTGTAATGTTTCCCGTAGTCGCACTAATAATATCCACCGTATTTGAGGATTATCGGTGGTCCGCTACTGCATTTTCTGGCCTTACGATGATTCTGGCAGGAAGTGTTTTGGCGCTATCACCCCGGCAATCAAGATTGCCGGGGTGATATGGCACTTTGTCTGCTAAAAAAGGAGGTGCCGCGAGCCCCCTTAAATCGATGAAGGTCGCGAAGTTAAGCCAGATTTAAGGGAGTGGCTATTAAATAAGTCAGGGCGATCTATTTAATTACCAAAGGAATAAGAACAAAATCAGCGCAGACTAATTCGGAGTAAGGAGAAATAAAACGGCTAGCCATTAACGACCTGGCAGCTTATTTAAAGCGTAAACATCAAAGCGAGTAGATTTACCAGTCACCGAGAAACTAGGGGCTCGATCAGCTAATGGATCGGATAAGCGAGGACGCTTAACCACTACCCTATATCTGGCCTTCTCTAGTGCGGCATCTAGTAATTCTGCAATATCTTCATCTTTACCCACCAGCGTCCTTAATACCTGCATCTCCTTCTTAACCCCGGCACTTTTAGTGCGCACTGGAAACATCGGGTCGAGATAAATCACATCAGGCCGCTCCGATTCATCGAGGCCAGCAAGCCATTCACGAGCATCGCCTCGAACCAGGTGCATTCGTCCAACTGCAGACAATAAATCTTTGTCATCGCCGTAAAGCCTGGCGCGCTCCATGCCGTCATTCAGTAGTGCTGAAACTACCGGGTTCCGTTCTACCATAATCACTGTCGCACCAAGACCCGCAAGTACAAAAGCATCCGCTCCCAGCCCTGCGGTCAAATCTGCGACCACTGGAATAAAGGCACCTTTAACACCAACAGCCCGCGCAATCGCCTGACCGGATCCACCCCCAAAGCGATGCCGGTGACGCAACTTACCGCCAACAAAGTCACAGCCGACCGAACCCGTCGCACCACTCTGACTCAACAGCATCAAACCATCCCCATCCAGATGCAGCACGTAAGGGGTTTCCGCCATAGCTCTTTTGCCCGGTTCCAAAAAGGGTATGCCCAGTGTATTGGCCAAAACTCTACCCTCATCGACGTGGGCACTATCAGTGACTACCGCCACATTCATAAACAAAACTCTCTTTTCATACGACTACTCAGATAACTCTCTATTCCTAACATGGCGTACTTACTGTATTTACTACTAACATCACTATTACATTTACTACTGCGTTTACTATTGCCTTCTGCTACTGCATAGGCACCAACTCAAGTTCTACACGACGATTAGCTTTACGCCCACTCGCGGTATCATTACCGGCAACTGGATATCGCTCACCGTAACCGGTCACCATGATTCGACCCGCCACTACTCCATGGGAAATCATGAACTGACCAACGCTCGATGCCCGACGCTCGGACAAGGTTTGGTTATAGCTGTCATTACCGGAAGAATCCGTGTGCCCCGCGACACGGATACTGGTCTTACCAAACTCGGTAAGCACAATGCTTACAGACTCCAAAGTCGGATAAAAATCTGAGCGTACCTCATGTCGGTCGACGCCAAAGGTAATATTGCCCGGCATCACCAATCGAATATTGTCTCCTTCACGCACAACACGTACCCCGGTACCCTCCAACTTGGCACGCAAAGCCGCTTCCTGTTTGTCCATGTAGAAACCAGCGCTTCCGCCAATAGCGGCGCCGCCTACTGCACCAATCAGAGCACCTTTTCCACGATCATCGCTACTGGAGACGGCTGCACCGATGAGCGCGCCAGTAAGCGCTCCTATACCCGAGCCTTTGGCGGTG
>JAUUYV010000107.1 GCA_030590275.1 Porticoccaceae bacterium | reverse complement strand
TATATTGACGACAGGGCCGATCTGGAAAAAGCTTTCGCAATTGCGGTTAATGCAAAAACTCAGCGCTATGGCGTCTGTAATACCATGGAGACCTTATTAGTGGCTGAAGCTGTTGCCGGTGATATTTTACCCCGTCTGGCGGAGGCTTATGGAGAACACGGTGTTGAGTTGCGTGCTTGTGATGCCACTCGAGCATTGCTCGGCGATGGCGTAAAGGTGGCCAGCGAAGATGACTGGTATGCGGAGTATTTGGCTCCGATTTTAGCGGTTCGTGTGGTTGCCGATATGGATGCCGCGATCGAACATATTGCTACCTATAGCTCTCAGCACACCGAGTCCATTGTGACGGAGGACTACAGCCGTGGTCGCCGTTTTATTACTGAGGTGGACTCGAGTTCGGTGATGATTAATGCGTCCACACGATTTGCCGACGGTTTTGAATATGGTCTCGGAGCTGAAATTGGTATTTCTACTGATAAATTCCATGTTCGTGGTCCCGTTGGTCTGGAAGGGCTCACTAATCAGAAGTACATTGTGCTGGGCGACGGGCACATTCGTGAGTAAGACGAATTAACTCGCCCGCAACCTTACCAGCCATTGGGGTTTTTGGTGGGACTTTCGACCCCGTCCATATAGGCCATTTGCGAACCGCGCTGGAATTGCGGCAGCTGCTCGA
Organism: Porticoccaceae bacterium; assembly: GCA_030590275.1. The sequence goes on along the minus strand of JAUUYV010000107.1, from coordinate 5,820 downwards.
CCTGGATGAAATCCGCCTGTTACCCAGCGCCTGTCCTCCTCACCGTGAACAACCTGAGGTGAGTGCAGAACATCGTTTGGCCATGCTACGCCTTGCGGTGGATAGCGAGCGGGGAATGCTGGTTGATGACCGTGAATTACATCGGGCGGGGCCGTCCTATAGTATTGATACTTTGACTGAGCTACGCGCTGAATTGGGTGACCGAGTATCTATTTGTTTCTGCATTGGCATGGATTCTCTGGTGACTCTAGCCAGTTGGCACCGCTGGCAGGAATTGAGTGAATTAGCCCATATCGTAGTAGTTGCTCGGCCAGGCTGGGAGTTCCCCCATGAGGGTGAGGTGGCTGATTGGCTTGAAGGTAAGATTATCGACGATCCGGCTGGACTCAAAACCGATGCGGCGGGCAAAGCTTTGATTGAGGAGCTGACCCTGTTGCCGGTATCCGCGAGCGCAATTCGCGAGGATCTGGAGGCAGGTCATTCCGTACGATATTTAATGCCCGACGGAGTGCTGGAATACATTCGAGCAAATAAGCTGTATCAAACGCCGGGCTAATGAGTATTAACAGGCCCTAAACCTAAAGTAGCCAGGAGGAATTATCGGCAATGTCCGAACCTGATTTAGTAAGCATAGCGGTATCGGCTTTAGAAGATATCAAAGCCCAGGATATTGTCTGTCTGGATGTGAGTGGTCTTAGTGATGTCATGGACACTATGGTGGTGGCCAGTGGTGCTTCTACTACTCAGGTTAAAGCACTGGCAAGAAATGTGGTGGAAAAATTCAAGCATGCTGGCTTTCAGCCTCTTGGGGTAGAGGGTATGGAAACTGGAGAATGGGTTCTGGTCGATCTTGGTGATGTGGTGGTGCATATCATGTTGCCGACAACGCGGGGCTTTTATGAGCTGGAAAAACTCTGGTCCATGCGTCCGGAAGATATGGCTCGCTCCTGAGACGTAATTTCATACAATAATTTAAAACTTGAAGCTAGATAGAAGATAGTCGTGCGCATAAGCGTTGTTGCAGTAGGTGGAAAGATGCCCGACTGGGTGAAGACTGCAGTTGCGGAATATAGCCGTCGTTTGCCTCGAGAGCTGGCACTTAAATGGGTGGAGGTGCCCCTCGGTAAACGCAGAAAAGGAAGCGATCTGGCACAGGCTGTTGCGGAAGAGAGCAAAGTTTTGCTGAAGGCAATACCAGAGTACGATCGCGTGATTGCTCTCGATGTGGGTGGCAAGAGCTGGTCGACGGAGCAGCTGGCTGAAGAGTTAAGGAAGTGGCAGGCTTCTGGCGATAACTATAGCGTGATGATTGGTGGGCCAAACGGTCTGGCCGAAGACTGTTATCAGCGTGCTGACTTGCGCTGGTCGCTGTCACCCTTGACGCTACCGCATCCATTGGTGCGCGTATTACTAGCCGAACAATTGTATCGAGCCTGGTCGATTAATGCGGGACATCCTTATCACAAATAAGTCAGACCAACATTAACGCAACCAAAACAACACAGGCCTGAGTGTGAGACTGTAATGGCGGATCACAGTAGGTTCAAAAACCATCAGAATGAGCACCTACTTTATATTGGGCGGGCCGGGTTTGCCGCGCTGATAATAAGTACCGTGGTTGGCGTGTTAGTTTGGCGCTATCACGATCTGCAGATTAATCGTTACCAGGATTTTGTGACACTCTCAGATCAAAACCGCATCCTCGCACGTGCGGTACCGCCCCCCCGGGGTTTGATTTTTGATCGCAACGGTGTGCTACTTGCTGATAGCCGTCCCGGGTTTATTTTGTCGGTGGTGGTGGAACGAGCGGAAGACCCCGACGCCCTGGTCGCCGAATTACGGGAATTGCTCGATATCAGTGAGGCTGAAATAGAGCGTTTTAACAAATTGCTGTCGCGTCGCCGTCCTTTTGAGTCAGTGCCTCTGCGACTCAAGCTCACCGAAGAAGAACGCAGTATTCTTGCGGTCAACGAATACCGATTGCAGGGAGCGGAAGTCTCGGCCCAGTTGGTACGCAACTATCCTGAAAAAGATGCGCTCTCTCATGTGCTGGGTTACGTGGGCCGTATTAATGAGCGCGAGCTGAAAAAACTCGATCCCGTGGCTTATCGCGGCACCCACTTGATCGGCAAAACTGGGCTGGAAAAATATTATGAATCCGAACTGCACGGTGAGGTTGGGTACGAGTATGTGGAGACCAACGCTCGCGGTCGAGTGATGCGCGTATTGGAGCGGGTCGAGCCGCAACAGGGGCAGGATTTATATCTCTATCTGGATTATCGCTTACAGGATCTGGCCTACCAAATGCTGGAGGGAGAGCGCGGAGCAGTGGTGGTTATTGAGGTTGAGACCGGAGGTGTTTTAGCGATGGCGAGCGCCCCGGGGTATGACCCCAATCCTTTTGTCACCGGTATTTCTCATAAAGATTATGCGGCTTTGCTTGATTCTCCCGAGCAGCCTTTGTTTGACCGAGCTCTGCGTGGGCAGTATCCGCCGGGGTCGACGGTAAAACCGGTTTTTGGTCTCGCTGCACTTGATAGTGGGACGGTGTCCACCAGCTACCAGATTCGTGATCCCGGTTTTTTTCGGCTCGAAAACAAAAAGCGCAAATATCGTGACTGGAAGAGAGGTGGACATGGTAATGCGATTAGACTCTACGATGCCATTGTGCAGTCCTGTGATACTTTTTTCTATCAAGTTGGTGTCAAATTAGGTATCGACCAATTATCGAGTTACGGTAAAAAATTTGGATTTGGTGTGAAGACGGGTATCGATCTGCCAGCCGAAGCTTCGGGCATAATGCCCAGTAAGGAGTGGAAGCAAGGAGTGCGGGGTATTGTGTGGTATCCCGGCGACACGGTGAATACCAGTATCGGTCAGGGTTTCATGACGGCGACCCCACTGCAATTAGCGGTAGCGGCCACACGGCTGGCTTCGCGAGGTGAAATACGTGCTCCCAGATTGGTACAGAGAGTCGGGAGTGAAATAAAGCCTAATCCGCCCACCGATATTATGAATATTAGCAGTCATGATTGGGATCATGTCATTGGGGCCATGCGTGGTGTGGTAGTGGACTTGCGAGGTACGGCTCGTCGGGCTTTGGCGCCCATAAAAACCCCCATGGCGGGTAAAACCGGCACTGCCCAGGTCGTGGGCATCAAGCAGGATGAGCGCTACGATGCCTCCAAGGTTGCCAAATTGAAGTTGGATCACGCACTATTTATAGCCTTTGCCCCTGTCGAGTCTCCTCGGATTGCCATTGGGGTTATCGTGGAAAATGGGGAACATGGCAGTTCCACCGCAGCACCGATCGCAGGACAGATTGTTGATGCTTATATGAATTACTATCCGGATCAATTGACGTTGGTAGAAGATGAAGCGATTGGGGTGAATGTTGAGTAGTGGGAAGTTTGATCGCCATTTTAAAGAACATGGGGCAGCGGTATATAGTAGTCGTAGCCATTGGCGCAGCATTCACGTGGATCCCATCCTGTTTTTTTTGTTGATCCTTTTGTTAGGGGCTGGCTTAGTGGTGTTATATAGCGCCAGCGGTAAAGAATTCTATTACGTGAAGCGGCAACTGGTGTTTGTTTTTGTGGGCCTGATTGCGATGGTTTTCGCTGCTCAATTGCCGCCAAGGATGCTTGAACGATGGGCCTGGCTTCCTTATTTTGGTGGTGTTATTTTGCTGATTGCCGTGCCCCTAATTGGTGTGGGAGCCAAAGGTGCTCAGCGCTGGATTGATTTGGGTTTTTTTCGATTTCAGCCCTCGGAGTTGATGAAAATAGCAGTGCCCTTATTGTTATCGAGTTACCTGGGGAGCAGAATTTTACCGCCGAGGTTTTTGCATATTGTTGTTGCGCTGGTGATCCTGGCGATCCCAGCGGGCCTGGTGGTATTACAGCCGGATTTAGGTACCGCAATTTTGATCGGTGCCTCGGGAGTTTTTGTGTTGTTTCTATCCGGCATTAAAAAAATGTATCTTGCCATCGTAGCCGTGATTGGTTTAGCTATGGCACCGGTGATGTGGCTTTTTCTGTTACACGATTATCAGAAAGCGCGAGTGTTGACCTTGCTTGACCCCCAGTCCGATAAACTCGGCGCGGGTTGGAATATCATCCAGTCAACCACCGCTATAGGATCTGGTGGTGCTACCGGAAAGGGCTGGTTGCAGGGTACCCAGTCGCACCTCGAATTTTTACCAGAAAGTCATACGGACTTTATTATCGCGGTACTGTCTGAAGAGTTCGGTTTGATGGGGGTGCTGGTATTACTGGCACTGTATATGCTGATCATATTGAGAGGGTTGATGATTAGCCTCGGAACGCCCACCATGTTCGGGCGCTTATTGGCGGGGAGTATTACACTCACTTTTTTTGTCTATGTCTTTGTCAATATGGGTATGGTATCTGGTTTGTTGCCCGTGGTAGGGGTGCCGCTACCTATGGTTAGCTATGGAGGAACGTCGATTGTGAGCCTGTTACTTGGTTTTGGTTTGTTAATGTCGGTAGGTTCGGGGAGAAAACAAATTGCTTAGTTCTGTTGTGTTACGCGACTATTGGCGTGGGCTGATAAGCCTCATCCTTGGAGCAAGTGTGTTGATGGCATCAGGCGCCTTAGCAAAACACTACGGTGATGATCCTGCGGCCCAGGTCTTAATCGATACTATGGTTGCCGAGCATCAATTCGACCGTGAGCAACTTCAAACCTTATTTTCCGCAGCGGAATACAAGCAGTCCATTATCGATGCGATGACCCGGCCCGCTGAAAAAGTTAAGGTATGGAAGGATTACCGCAAGATTTTTGTGACTGAAAAACGAATTCGCCAGGGAGTGGACTTCTGGCGCGAAAATAAAACGACGCTGGAGCGAGCCCAGGTCGACTATGGAGTTGCCCCGGCAATAGTCGTAGCGATTTTAGGCGTTGAAACCTATTACGGCAGACTAACCGGTAGTTATCGGGTAATCGATGCACTTTCCACGCTGGCGTTTGATTATCCACCGCGAAGTAAATTTTTTACCAGTGAGCTGAAAGAGTTTCTCCTGTTAAGCCGTGAACAGGGGAAGCAAGCTGATGAGCTAAAAGGTTCCTATGCGGGTGCTATGGGTTATGGACAATTTATCTCCAGTAGTTATCGCCGTTATGCGGTGGATTACGATAACGATGGTTTTGCCGATATCTGGGATAATCCCGATGATGCCATCGGTAGCGTGGCTAACTACTTTGCTTCCCATGGCTGGCATGCGGGTCAGCCAGTGGTGGTGAAAGCGCAGACCGCAGAAACATACCGACGGGATGATCTCAATAAAGTAAAACGGCCAGAATTAACGCTGGCTGAATTGAAGGCGCAGGGTTTTACGCCTGTCAGTGGTACCTGGAATGGGGAAGTTAAGGCGTTCCCCCTGGAGCTCGAAGGAAAAGCCGGTGCTGAATCCTGGCTTGCTTTTGACAATTTCTATGTGATCACTCGCTACAATCATAGTCACCGCTACGCCATGGCTGTTTTTCAGCTGAGTCAGGAAATCCTGGCGCGTAGAGCTGAAAAACGCTAGATAAGCCACACTAAAACAAGGTTAAAATGAACTGGATTAAAGGCCTGCCGCCGTCAATGTTCGTGTTGGGAGTTTTGTTGCTGAGCGCCTGTACGGGTAGCGGTGGCAAAATCACGACTACTATTTCCGGTGGTGATGGTCCACCGGCTCGCGATATTGATGTGAGCCGTATTCCCGATGCGGTACCAAAACGGGAACCTGTTACTCGGGCCGGAAATAAAAACCCCTATACCGTACTGGGTAAAACCTATGCTCTGCTACCCGTAGC
>JAUUYV010000068.1 GCA_030590275.1 Porticoccaceae bacterium | reverse complement strand
ATCGCGTGTGTCTAATTCGGGTTCGGGCTCAGGTTTTACAGAATCATTGGATATCGGAAGATCAGCGTCAGGTGCTTCGTGACTGTCGTCAGTTTTGGTCTCATCTTTAATCGTATCTGTCTGTGGCTCAGGGAGCTGAGTGTCTTCGGGCTGAGGTTTTGTCTTATTGCGACCAAAGAGTGAAAAGCGCTTACGTTTTTTTTGAGGCTGTTGTTTCTCGGTTTCCGATGCTAGCTTTGCTTCTGCGCTAGCCAGATTATCGGATTCTGGTTTAAGTTCTTTCTCGAGGGATTCGTGGTCGTTACTCATGATCTTAAACAGTATGACGGCAAGGTGTGTATCCTACCATTGTGCTATTACAATCAGGAGCGCTGGCTTGGTTAAAGTGAAAAATCGCACACAGAGAGGTGGACAATTACGGATTATTGCCGGCCGCTGGCGAGGTAGAAAGGTGTACTTCCCCTCGGTGTCAGACCTTCGGCCCACCGGCAACCGAGCGCGAGAAACATTATTTAACTGGTTGCGCCCCGTGGTAGTAGGAGCCCGCTGTCTGGATATGTTTGCCGGCTCGGGTGCCCTGGGTTTTGAAGCCAGTTCCCAGGGTGCGGCTCATGTGCTAATGATTGAAAATAATCTTCACGCGGTGGCTGCGTTGAAGGAAAATTATAATACGCTCTCCGCAACAAGTACTTCTTCCGATATCGAAATTATCCATGATGATGCCAGCGTGTGGCTAAACAAGCTGGGGTTAAAGCAGGTTCACGACCTCCATCCTTTTGACATAGTATTTCTGGATCCTCCCTTTGCTATGGAGGGGGTTAGTGAGCTTGCCGCTGCCATGGAAGCTGGAAATGTGTTGGCGAAAGACTGCTGGATCTACCTGGAGTCGCCGATGCAGCGGGCTCCTTCTATATCACCGATAAAGTTACCGGCAAACTGGCGTTGCCACAGAGACAAAACCATGGGAATGGTTCGCTACCAGCTTTATCGACGGCATAAAACAGTGGTTTAATTCCTCTGGTTTGAGCCCGTTGGACAAATTGTTTACCATGCGCCTCCATTTAGAGGAGATCCGTATGAAATCTGTTGCCTACCCGGGCACATTTGATCCGATTACCAATGGACATATCGACCTTGTAGAGCGGGCCTGCAAGCTTTTTGACAGGGTCGTTATTGGTATAGCTAGCAGTGACCGAAAAAGCCCCTTGTTCACACTTGAAGAGCGCATCGATCTGGCTCAGCAAGCTTTGTCTCACCTCGAAAATGTCGAAATTCTTGGTTTTAATAATCTCCTGGTTCACTTTGTACGAGATAACAAAGCCGATGCGGTGATTCGTGGGCTGCGAGCGGTATCCGACTTTGAATACGAGTTTCAGTTGGCCAATATGAACCGGGCTCTGTCTCCCGAGGTAGAAAGTATTTTTCTCACCCCCTCGGAAAAACACTCTTATATTTCTTCTTCCCTGGTAAGAGAAATAGCCTCCCTGGACGGCGATATTACGCCTTTTGTTCCTGCTATCGTCGCTGAAGCTCTGAGCCAGAAATTTAGCTAAACACAGTGCTGGGTGCCGGCTGATTTACCGCTGGCAGCTTAAACAATAGACTGTACTCCGCTGCGCTACGCGTAATTCACGCAAGGCCTGTCCGCATCGCACGCAAGGCTCACCGCCGCGGCCGTATACGCTGAGTTCTTGCTTGAAATAACCAGGTTTTCCGTCTCCGCCCACGAAATCTCGTAGCGTTGTTCCGCCCAGAGTGATGGCCTTCGCCAACACGGTTTTTATGGCTTCGGTTAATAAGCTATATCGTGCCTTTGAAATTCGGCCGGCCCCGCGTAGCGGATGGATTCCGCTCAAAAATAAAGCTTCGTTAGCGTAGATGTTTCCAACGCCTACCACCACATGACTATCCATGATAAAACTCTTGACTGGCGCCTTGCGCTGACGGGAGTGACGGTATAAGTGCTCGGGGGTGAAGGATTCTCCGAGGGGCTCCGGACCCAGTGACTTAAGCAGTTTGTGTTTCGCAGGGTCGCCGCTAATCCATAGTACCGAGCCAAAACGCCGGGGATCGGTGTACCTCAGCGTGGTTTTGTTGTCCAGATTAATATCCAGATGATCATGTTTGCCAATAGCCAAATCCTGGGCGACAATTCTTAAGCTTCCGGACATCCCCAGGTGGATCAGCAAGTGCCCATCGCCTACTCCGATCAGTAGATATTTGCCTCGGCGAGTACAATTGCCGATTACCTGACCCTTTAGTCGTTGAGTCAGGTCTGCGGGAACCGGCCACCGTAAGGCCGGCTGTCTCACCTGTGTATCGGTGATGTGTTTTCCGCTTAAGTGAGGCTCTATCCCTCGCAACGTTGTTTCAACTTCGGGTAATTCAGGCATTTGATTCACATCTGAAGAGAGGCTGGTAACACCACATGTCTGATTCCAGGTACAAAAAAACCCAGCAATTGTATCAATATGCCGGGCTTTATCTGTAGCGCCTAAGCTAAATGAGCTTAGCTTAGCAAATACCTATTTGATTTTGCCTTCCTTATAAGTCACGTGTTGTCGAACCACGGGATCAAATTTTTTGATCTCCATTTTGTCAGGTGTGTTGCGCTTATTCTTAGTGGTGGTGTAGTAATGTCCGGTTCCGGCACTAGACACCAGTTTAATAATATCCCGGTTGGATTTAGCCATGAGTCTCTCCTATACCTTTTCGCCGCGGCTACGGAGGTCTGCTAGTACCTTCTCGATGCCGTGTTTATCGATAGTGCGTAGTCCTTTGGTAGAAACACGCAATTTGATGAAGCGTTTTTCCGCTTCCACCCAAAACCGGTGGGTGTGTAAGTTTGGCTCGAAACGCCGCCGCGTTCGGTTTTTGGCGTGAGAAACGTTGTTGCCACTCATTGGCCGTTTCCCTGTCACCTGACATACTCTAGACATGTGGTTGCCTCATAGGACTGTATAACACCAGGACATTGTTAACTGGCAGCGCCCTGTTGACGCCACCTGAAAATGAGCCGAGCTTTATAACAAAATGGCGCCTTGAAGGCAAATAATATGTGTTCCAGCCGCCTGCACTAGTGCCCGTAAATGACGTAAACATTCTATCGAATAATTGTGGCAGGGCCTTCGCCTAACAGAGGCCACGTTTTGCCAATGAGACCACCTGCCCCGCCCCTATCACCAGGTGATCCAGTACTCGCACATCGACCAGGCTCAGCGCCTCGCGTAAACGCAAAGTAATGCGTTCATCGTCATTGCTGGGTTCCGCAATACCTGAAGGGTGATTGTGAGCAAAGATCACTGCTGCAGCATTATGATGTAGGGCACGCTTTACGACCTCTCGTGGGTGAACACTCGCACCATCGATCGTCCCAAAAAATAATTCTTCTGAGCTAATGAGCCTGTTGCGTGTATCGAGAAACAGCACCATAAAGACTTCACGCTGGTGGTGCTGAAGATGTGCCTGTAAATACGCGGCGACATTCTCTGGAGAGCTAAACCCTTCGCCCCGCTGTAAGCGTTCTCCCAGATGACGGCGAGCTAATTCCAGAACCGCCTGGAGTTGTGCATATTTGGCCGGCCCCAGGCCCTTGCGGGCGCAAAAAACCTCTTGCTCGGCATTTAACAGGGCTGACAGACTACCAAATTGAACAACCAGCTCGCGAGCCAGCTCCACCGCGTTTTTCCCTGCGTGCCCAGTGCGCAGAAAAATAGCGAGCAATTCCGCATCAGATAATGCGGCAGAGCCTCGTTCCAAAAGCTTTTCGCGGGGGCGCTCCTGTTCGGGCCAGTGCTTAATTGCCATGTGATCTCCCTATCACTTCGTAACGTAGCCGTTTCGAAAATCCCTGAATCAATGGTATCTTACTTCTTTACTCACTACCTGGGTGTTTATGACACTTGCTGGCCACAAAAACTTAGTTAATAAGCGAATATTGCTTGGTATCACGGGCGGTATTGCTGCTTACAAAAGTGCCGATCTGTTACGTCGCCTGCAGGGCGAAGGCGCAGAAGTGCGCGTAGTGATGACTCGGGCGGCTACTGAGTTTATCACTCCGTTGACCTTTCAGGCGCTCTCCGGATGTCCGGTGTACCTGGACCTGCTGGACACCAAAGCAGAAGCCGCCATGGGACACATCGAGCTGGCTCGCTGGGCTGATGTCGTCCTGATCGCCCCGGGTAGTGCGAATTTTATAGCCCGTCTGGTTCACGGTGAGGCTGATGATCTGTTGGCGACGCTCTGCCTGGCTAGCTCCGGTCCTTTGGTTGTGGCTCCTGCGATGAATCAGGGTATGTGGTCAAATGCCGCGACCCAGAATAATCTCCGTTGTCTGCAAGAGCGTAATGTCCATATCTTTGGTCCAGCGAGCGGTTACCAGGCATGTGGAGATGTCGGGGAAGGGCGTATGGAAGAGCCTGCTCGGATAGTGGAATTAACAGCCGCTTTATTCAATCGCAGCTTATTCGCAGGGCAAAAAATCGTTATTACTGCTGGACCAACCCGAGAGTCTGTTGACCCAGTCCGTTACCTCTCTAACCACAGTTCTGGGAAGATGGGTTATGCGCTAGCCGAAGCAGCGGCGGAAGCTGGAGCCGAAACGGTGCTGATCAGTGGTCCAGTAGCTTTAGAGCCGCCGCAACGATTACGCACGATTGCAGTGACATCTGCTCAGGATATGCTGGAAGCGACTTTGGAAGAAATAACCAACGCTTCAGTATTTATTGCCGCCGCCGCTGTAGCCGATTATCGGCCGAGGATTACAGCTACGCAAAAAATACAAAAATCTAAGGTGTCAATGAGCCTCGAATTAGAAAAAACCACCGATATTGTAGCGACAGTTGCGAATCTTCAATGTAGACCCTTCGTGGTAGGGTTCGCGGCTGAAACAGAGGACCTCATTGCTTATGCTCGTGGAAAACTGAAACAAAAAAAGCTCGATATGGTAATTGCCAACGATGTTTCCGACTCGACAATAGGTTTTGGCAGCGACAATAATCGAGTGGTGCTGGTTTCGTCGGAGGGGGAGCAGGAGCTGCCTATGATGAGTAAGACCCAATTGGCCCGCGAGCTTATAGGGCACATCTCTAGTCGATTAAAACATGCCGACTAAACTATGACGTAGGCGGTAAAAATTTATATTTTCCTGTGACCGGCGACCACATTTTTTTTACTTAAAAGGCCTTAAATGCGGTAGTATTTAGCTTTTGATATCAGTATGGAGAAAACGAACCTTGGCTCAAGGATCGTCGACAAAAAGCACTCCTCTCCCAAAACTAAAGCAGCTATCTCGGCACCCGGCCTTCCTGGCCATTTCCGTCATATTGCTGTTAATGCCCTTTTTTATACATGGTGTGTTATATCAAAAGCTAGTCACCGAGCCACAGGATCGCGCCCTCCAGAAGGCGATCGAAACGGTTTCTAATGACGTAGCTCGGGCCGTTTCTCGCGATCTTGGCGAACGCAGGGGCGCTCTACTCAAGCTTGCTCAGAGTCCAGCACCAAATGCCATGATGGCCTCTGATGCTGACTACCAGGCAAGCATTGAGGTGTTACGAAAACAGTTTGTGAAAATAGAACCCCACGCTGAAGCTGTTCATCTTGTTCGTCACCTTGAGGAATGGACGGATCGCACAAACTTCCTTGCTAAAACCTTAATTCAAACCGCATTGAGCGGTGATAGTCCACCGATTACTACGATGAAACAGGGGGGCTGGCTGGTTTTGGTAGCCGAGCCGATTACTATAAATGGCGAGGTTAATGGAGCCGTACTCATAGAGTTTTCGTTCGCCGCTCTTGATGCCGTATTCAAAAACCTGGATTCCTCTAAGGGTCAGCTACAGCTGGTTCAACAAATTCCCCAGTTAGGTCGGCAAATATTGACCTCTTACGGAAGCGCTGGTGTAGGTCAGTCCGCTAGCTCGCCGGTAGTAACTGTGCCCGATTGGCAAATCGTTTTTACACCCTCACAAAAAATGGTTGGGGAGTACCACCCCAGGCCCGGGACACTACTATTATCCCTTCAGTTAGGGCTGGGGGGCATTTCTTTGTTAGGCATTCTGCTGACCGGGTTCATCGTAGCGCGCAAGCTTAATGTTGGTGCTGAGGGATCAGGGGCCGACACTATAATCGAGTTGGTCTCCACCAGGTCTGTCGCTGAGGCAACAGCCTATTTCTGGGCTTCAATTAATGATCGTTCAGATGCCGAAGATTCACCTGAGGGCACTCTAGCTGGCAGTGAAGCAGGGTCCGATGCCCATATCGAAGACGATGTTTTCGAAATCAGTGATGATCGGGATGTTGCATCGTCTTCGGACAGCGAGGAGGGTAAATGGCCTGAGCATGTCTTTAGGAGTTACGACATTAGAGGCCTGGCAGGGAAGGAAATCAGTGAAGACTTTGCCCATGCCCTTGGTCAAACTCTAGGGACCCATGTGCTAGAAAAAAGTAAGCACGACACTATTATTGTCGGTCGCGATGGTCGCTTGTCTAGCCTTGCGCTATGCGAAGCTCTGGTTGGTGGTATCTTGATGACGGGTTGCAATGTTATTGATCTGGGGTTGGTGCCAACGCCGGCGCTTAATTTTGCTGCTCACATGTCTGAGATAAGTGATAACGCTGTTATGGTAACCGCTAGCCATAATCCTGGAGCATGCAATGGCTTCAAACTTATCTCTTCTGGGAGCGTTATACATGGTCCGGATATACAGGCGCTGCGCAACGATATGCTGGAAAAAAACTGGAGTGTTGGTGAGGGCAGGCGCAGCGAAGAAGCTATTGGAGACAGCTATGTAAATGCCATTGGCCAGAACGTAGAGCCTTTGGTACCGCTTAAAGTGGCAGTAGATTGTGGCAACGGAGTGGCGGGAATTCTTGTTCCTCAGTTAATCGAAAAGTTGGGGTGTGAGTGTGTGCCATTGTACTGCGATGTAAATGGCGCTTTTCCAAACCATCCGCCAGATCCTACACAGGAGGAAAACCTGCAAGACTTAATTCAGGTGGTGGAAAAATCTGGAGCCGACCTTGGTCTCGCCTTTGATGGCGATGGCGATCGCCTGGTGGCAATCACGGCGAGTGGCCATATTGTCTGGCCAGACGAGCTGATGATGATCTTTGCTCGTGATGTGCTAATCCGTCAACCGGGTGCCGACATTGTGTATGACGTTAAATCGACTCGTCGTTTGGCTGCGCTTATAAGTGACTACGGCGGTCGTCCGGTCATGTGGAAAACCGGGCATGCCAACATTCGAGATAAAGTGGTAGAGCTTGAGGCACCACTAGGGGGAGAGTTTAGTGGCCATTTGTTTTTCAGGGATCGCTGGTATGGTTTCGATGATGGCCTGTACGCCGCTGCGCGTTTGCTTGAAGTGCTTGTGCTGCGAGAACAGAGCCTTGACGCCATGCTTGACACATTCGAACCAACCAAAGCTACTCCTGAAATTCGGATAGCGGTAGCTGAGACAGAGAAGTTTTCTTTAATGGAAAAAATAATTGCTGCAGCAGGTTTTGAAGATGCTAATATCAATACTCTCGATGGGCTACGCGTCGACTTTGAGCACAGCTGGGGTCTGGTGCGAGCATCTAACACCGAAGCCGCTTTGACTTTACGTTTCGAAGCCAGGGATAGTGAAAGTCTTGAGAGTATTAAAGATCAATTCAGGGCATTAATTCTATCGGTCGAGCCAGAACTGAAACCCAAACTGCTCTTTTGTTCCTGAGGTAAGTCTTCCTAAGGTAAGTGTAACTAGCGTTGGGCCTTTGTTT
>JAUUYV010000121.1 GCA_030590275.1 Porticoccaceae bacterium | reverse complement strand
GGCGCGAAACGCAGATAACGGATACAGCACAAGGCTTACGCCCCACTCGCCTAACTCGGCCTTATTGTACAGGGGGGTCTGACCAAACTCGGTGATATTCCCGAGGATTGGCACATCCAAAGCCGCGGCAAATGCGCGGTAGTGTTGTTCCTCGTTAACCGCCTCAGCAAAAATACCATCGGCACCCGCTTCGGCGCAGGCCTGAGCGCGTTCGATGGCCTTTTCCAGACCTTCCTGTGCAAAGGCATCGGTGCGGGCCATAATAAAAAAATTGTCGTCGGTGCGAGCATCGACGGCAGCTTTTACCCGATCAACCATTTCTTCTTTACTGACAATTTCTTTATTGGGGCGATGTCCACATCGCTTCTGCGCTACCTGATCTTCGATGTGCACCGCCGCTGCGCCCGCCCGAATCATTTCGCGAATAGCTCGGGTAATATTAAATGCACCACCCCAGCCGGTGTCGATATCCACCAGCAAGGGTAATTGGCTCGCCGCCGTAATACGGCGTACATCTTCGGCCACATTTTCGAGAGAGGTCATGCCAAGATCCGGTAAACCATAGGAGGCATTCGCCACCCCGGCTCCAGAAAGATAGATGGCTTTGTGACCAATATGCTCAGCCATCATCGCCGTATAGGCATTGATAGTACCCACTACCTGCAATGGCTTGTTTACTTCAATGGCACCGCGAAAACGCGCGCCGGGAGAAACCGTATTCGTCATATATCTTGCCTTGACTAGATGCTGAACCAGGCCGGATAACCGATTGGCCTTAACCCTTGTGGGGCGAGTCCTGCGGGGACGCAATTTTGCCACTAAAAGCAATAAATCGCTAATCCATGAGCCTATTTCGTTAGAAATTCGGCATAATACCCGCGCATCTATTCACAACCTCCTTATGCCTAGACAATTTTTTCGCCGTTGGCTACCGACGCCGCAAACCATAGAGGAACACAAGGCTCTACACTGGCTCGGCGCTGTCGTTAGTGATCCTCATTTGTTCCATCTCAACAAACACTCGGTGTCTGTGGCGTTTTTCGCAGGCTTATTCTGTGCTTTTTTGCCCCTACCCGGGCATATGGCCATTGTCGCACTCCTGGCCATTTTGTTGCGCTGCAATCTACCCCTGGCCCTGGTGCTGGTATGGATCAGCAACCCTCTCACCATGATTCCAATGTTGGTTCTGAGCTACCAGGTGGGTTTGTGGGTACTCAACTCTCCCCCCGACCTGGTCAACTGGGAGTTCAACTGGACCTGGTTGAGCCACCAGGGAACCGAGCTTTTAACACCGCTCTTTATCGGCAGCCTGGTCACTGGGCTGATCAGCGGCTTGATTGGGTTTGTGAGCATACGGATAGTTTGGCGCTGGAAGGTAGTGCGTCGTTGGGAAACTCGTAAAAAACTCCGAGCAAGCGATCCATAGACTGAGCCCTGAACCCAGACCAACTATTTTCTCCAGCATCCCCTACGCACATTAGCCAACTTATTCGTAACGCAGAACCTGCCCAGGTAATACCATGGCAGCTTTCCAGGCGGGATACAGTGTCGCCAGCAGGTTTAGACCCAGTGCTACAGCAATCACCAGTACTACATCCTGGATACATACATCTGCAGGGATGTAGTCGATGGGATATATCTCCACATTCAAAAACTGAAACTCAAACAGGCGTTCGATCAGCGCCACCAGGTTATCTATCCATAGCGAACCTAGCACACCGAGTAAACTTCCCACGCTCACACCAACCAGGCCAATCAGGCTGCCCTGAACCAGAAAGGTAGCCAGGATACCTCGGCGGCTCGCGCCCTGCGTTTTTAAGATAGCAATGGCTGGCTGCTTCTCTACGACGGTCATTACCAACATCGCGACCACGTTAAAAACGGCAACGGCAATGACTGCAAATACCAGCAAGCCCACCATTTTGCGGGACATCTGTATCGCCTGATACAGGTTTCCGTGGGTTTGTATCCAGTCCACGAAACCAAACCCTGGGGGGAGTAGATCAAGCAACTCATAAGCAATGCTGCGTGCCAGAAATACGTCCTCTACTCCCAGCTGTAAACCCTGAGGAACCAGTGAACCATCGGCTGCTGGAGCAATTCCAGCCACGCTAGCGGCAGTACCCAGGGTAGTAATCGCCAGAGTGTTATCCAATGTGGTGCGGCTATTAAAGAAGCCAGCCACAGTGAATACCTTCATCGCCGGTGTAGCAGAACCCTGGCCAGTATTGGAGCGCGGCGCCAGTAGTGTAATTTGCGCACCTACTGGCACCTGAAGTTCATTGGCTATTTTTTCGGAGATCAACAAAATGTTGCTTTTACCGTCCGAGGTTTCAACTCTTTCCTTCAAATTGCCCAGCCTGGCGTAGCTTCCCGCCGCCGTCTCATCAATCCCCAGCAACTCCACACCCTTAACTCTGCCGTGATAATTAAGCAACCCAGCGACGCGGACAAAGGGCTCAACCGAGGAGACCTCAGGCCTGGCTAATAATTCTTCACGCAGATTTTGCCAGTCATCAATGCCACCTTCAGCGACTAACTGGATATGGGGTACCAGCCCCAGGATACGAGTGCGCATCTCGCGGTCGAAGCCGTTCATCACCGACATCACCACAATCATCAATGCGACACCCAGAATCAGGCCTGCAACCGCCAGCAAAGAAACAAAGGACACCAGACGATTACCGGTGCCGGTGCGGAAAAAACGCCAACCCAGCAACAGTGGATAATATCGACTCAAGACGTGGCCTTATTGAGTGAAGCCTGGTTTAAACGGTTGTCGGGCGAGCTCTTTTCGACCGAACCATTGCTCAACACACCGTTCTCCAGAACCACGACCCGATCCATACGACCTGCCACCTGCTCATCGTGGGAGACAATCACAAAACTGATATTCAGACGACGGTTTAAATCGAGTAAAAGCTCAAGTACCTGATCTGCCGTTTGGCGATCAAGGTTGCCAGTTGGCTCATCCATCAGTACGCAATCGGGATAGTTTGCCAAAGCACGGGCGATGGCAACCCGCTGCCGTTCGCCACCGGAAAGCTCGGAAGGTCGATGTGTAAGACGATGTTCCAGCCCCACTGCCACCAGCAACTCTTTCGCCCGTGCCTGTAACTGACGCTGGGGCATACCGGCGATCAATAAGGGCATGGCAGTATTTTCAAGGGCGTTGAATTCGCTTAACAGATGATGAAACTGGTACACGAAACCCAGGTGCTGATTGCGCACTCTGGCACATTCTGACTCCGACATCTCGGCAAAGTCGCGCCCCAGAACTTCGATGCTGCCCTGATCTGGTCGATCCAGGCCACCCAATAAATTCAACAGAGTTGATTTACCTGAACCCGAACTCCCCACAATACCCAGAACTTCTCCCCTGGCGACCGTCATATCCAGGCCGTCGAGCACCAGCACTTCCTCTGGTCCCTGACGGTAGGACTTACGCACCGATATGCACTGCAAGGCCGGCGAGGCATCTGCTGCCACTTCTACCTCAGTGCTCACTTTGCAAAGCCTCCGCTGGATCTACCCGGCTCGCGCGCCAGGCTGGATAAGCAGTGGCGACCACCGTTAGCACTAATGCACATGTCACTATTCCCCCAATATCCTGCCATTGTAGCTGGGACGGTAATTCGGAAATAAAAAATAAACTGGGATCAAATACGGCAAACCCGAACAGGGATTCCAGCCAGGCCACGACTGCTCCTATCTTTATCGCCAATAGACATCCAAAGACCAGACCTATCGCTATACCCGCCATACCAAGCACACAACCCTGAACCCGAAAAATTCCGGCAATCGTAGCGGGGCTAGCTCCAT
This sequence comes from Porticoccaceae bacterium, assembly GCA_030590275.1. The sequence continues at coordinate 2,258 of JAUUYV010000121.1, read as the reverse complement.
AGCTTCGTAATACAGCAATGTCGGCCCGTTTCTCGTTTACCATTAATACCAGCGCTGCAACAATATTAAAGGCGGCAACCGCGACTATGACAGACAGCAACAAGCCCACCATGGCTTTTTCCAGCTTGAGTGCATGAAATAAATCACTAGCCTCCTGTTGCCAGGTCACAACCTGAAATTCATCGCCTAACTGAGATTGAAGCTGGACAATACCTCGTAGATTGTAGGGATCCTCCAGCCAGATTCTAAGGCCATCGACTCGATCACCAGTACGGAATAGTCGCTGGGCATCTGGCAAATGAACAAAGGCCACATGGCTATCAACCTGCCCACCCACCTCAAACACACCAACAATGGTCATATGCTTAACTCGGGGAAAGGCACCAGCCGGAGTGACCGTCAACTGAGGCAGAGTTACCAAAACCTTATCGCCCGGAACCACACCTAGGTTGCGCGCCAGTAAGCGACCCAGAACCACACCGAAGCGACCGTGAGAAAAATCCAGTTCTCCGGCTATTAGATGCCGATCAAGCATGGTGTGGATATCCTGCTGCGATACACCCTGCAAACTGATGGACTGATAGGACCCCTGAAATGTCACTAGCCCCTGACCGTCTACATAGGGGGAAATAACCATGGGGGCCGAAGGCTCTGACGCAGTTTGAGCGGACCTTCTAACGCGATCAGCAAGCTGCTGCCAATTCTCAAGCCCACCAGGTTGTGAGACACTTGCATGAGGCACTATATCGAGCATTCGAGTTTTTATTTCTCTATCAAAACCATTCATGACCGATAACACCACGATCAAAACTGTCACCCCCAGGGCCATAGCTCCGAGTGAAAATAGCGACACAAAGGACAAAAATCCGTCCCGCCGATAACTAAATGCATAGCGCAAACCGACGAACAGGGGCAGGTGTGAAATCATTGCGCGATTAAAGCTAATCCTTGCGCCGGCAACAAGCCCGAATCACTAAAAACCCTCATCTAAAAGAACCTTTTTACGGAATTTAAAAAGATCGTGCTAAGTATGTGAAATCAATCCGGTTTCTGGAGCGAACAAAGGCCTAATTTATGTACTTCCAAAACAGAATCTCGCTATACTTTGAACGCTGGCAACGGGACTACGGGTAAACACGCCTGTACCCCAAATGCGAACGTCCAAATATCCATAAGCTCCAGGTGGGGGATCCCATGAAAAATCTCGTTATCGTCGTTATTTTGTCGATGTTTGCCGCCACGGCCACATTTGCCGAGGTCGTTAAAGTCCCGGTCGGCCAACAGGCAGCAGACCAAAAAACCGTACCTTCTCCACACCGTGGCTCATCCAAAACCCAGGTCAAAACCAGTCTCGGCGAACCCGGCTCAATACGTGGCCCAGTTGGCAAACCGCCCATTAGCGCCTGGGAGTACGAACGTTACGTGGTCTATTTTGAACACGATAAGGTGCTGCACTCGGTCTATAAACGGCACTAAGCGCGCGGAGCAGTACCACGGAGCGCGCGCCTCTTTCCATTCATAGGATATTTGCCATTCACAGGGTATGTCATTCATACGATACTGGCGGCCTTTTCTGCCCTGCAAGCAGCCTGGGAGTATGCAATGGAAAAGAATTCTAACTATTATTTTTGATATTCTTTCTTTTGACTCGCGTCGTAGGCCAGGGCATTGTTCCGGTCTCCAGGATGGCCCCTTTCTTCTTTCTGTACTTCTTCACAGTTAGCCTCGTCGCCACCGCAAATGTCACAGGCGACCTCCATCCCCAGCGCCGACATTCCCCCACAGGAACCCGCCAGTGGCTTGCGGCCCATTAAGACACCTATCGCCATTCCGGCAATCAACACCGCAACAACAAGCAGCGCAAGAAAAAACTCAATCATTAGAACGTCCAGATAAATAGGGCTTAAAAGCCTTAGTGTAATACTCTTTGAAACCTTCTGCATCTTTGACCAATAGAAAGACTGGCAACTCCATCTCTTCAGCTATACGCAGACTTTCATCTTTACCCAGTACCATAAAACCAGTGGCCAGAGCGTCTGCTTCCGCCGCTGTGGAAGCAAATACAGTTACCGAAGCCAGATTATGGGTTATTGGACGGCCATTACGGGGATCAATCGTATGAGAATAACGTATGCCGTTGCGCTCGAAATAATTGCGGTAATCGCCGGAGGTAGCAATGCCTTTATCGCTGACCGCAACGACACTATGTATCGAGCCCTGAGTAAGTTCTGGATTTTCGACGGCTATCCGCCACAACT
>JAUUYV010000020.1 GCA_030590275.1 Porticoccaceae bacterium | reverse complement strand
CCGGCACGTGCAAAAACACCCCAGCCCTTTTCTTCATTACCCTGAATAAACTGGTGAACGTTGTAATACACAGCCCATGTATCTTCTTTAGTTGTTGGCAGCGTTTGGTTGATAAGCAAAGACTGTAAACCGAGCCTTGGAGACGCATATAAGTCTATACGATTCTTATCTACACCTAGATTCAAATCTGAAGTGCATAACTTGATGCGGTAGAACAAGCGGCTAGCTGTCTGTAGGCTAATCGCTTTTCTCCGGCAAGAGATGCAACGATGAAATACCACAAACAGCTAACCTACGAACAACGATGCCAGATTTTCGTATTAAAGCAAGAAGGCTGCGGTCAACAGGCCATTGCCAACGCCATTGGTGTCAGTCAATCCACGATCAGTCGCGAGCTGAAGCGCAATGTGGGTGAGCGGGGCTACCGCTATAAACAGGCTCAGAAAAAGTCTCGGGGTCGTCGCCAGCAGGCCGTAAAACCGCACAAGATGACCCGCGTTAATATCGCTTCGATAGAGACGAAGATCAAACAAGAGTAGAGCCCAGAACAAGTATCTGGTTGGCTTGAGCTTGAGTGCGGCATCACTATCAGCCTGGAAACAATATATCTTCACGTCTGGGCTGACAAACATAAAAGTGGGGATCTGTACACGCACCTTCGGCATCAAATCAAAGGCTATCGCTCGCGTAAGGGCAGTCACTTCTCACGCGGGAAGATCAAAAACCGCGTGAGTATCCACGATCGCCCTAGCGAGGTCGATGCGAAAGAGCGCATCGGTGATTGGGAAATCGACCTGATCATCGGCAAAAACCACAGCGGTGCGATGGTGACGATTGTTGAGCGGGTCAGTAAATTCACCGTCAGTGCGCAGATTGATGATAAGTCGGCGGCCACGGTAACATCGGCCACTATTGCCTTGCTAGAGCCCTATCGGGATGTGGTGTTGACAATTACTGCGGATAACGGCAAAGAGTTTTCCTACCACGAGCAGGTTACTGAGGCGCTGGACGCGCAGGTCTATTTTGCTGACCCGTACAGTTCGTGGCAACGAGGCCTGAACGAAAACACCAACGGTCTACTACGCCAATACTGGCCAAAGAAGACCGACTTCAAACAAGTCGCGGCTAATGATGTCGTGGCGGTTTTAGAAAAGCTCAACAACCGACCGAGGAAGGCATTAAACTATCAAACACCCACCAAGATCATGCAGGAACATTTGCTAAAGGTTGCGGCTTAAACGTCATGCACTTCGAAGTTGAATCCAAGCTTTACTCTAGGGCCTGTTAGCACTAAAAAAGCACCTATGGAGGCAGCGCTGATAAAACCACTGATAAAAAAAGCACTGATAACGGCCTTAGTGGTTTCATTGCTGGTGCTTGCTATTGTACTTGCTGACTACCTAATACAACTTGGCCGCAGTGAAGGCAAGGTACCTCCCGGTACTGAATCCCAGATTGGTGGCACATTTTCTCTGGTGGATCAAAGCGGAAAACCCGTTACTAACCAGGATTATTCGGATCGTTACAAGTTGATTTTTTTCGGGTTTACTCACTGCCCCGACGTGTGTCCAACCACCTTAAGCCGCATGTCGCAAACTTTAAAACAACTGGGCCCTCTGGCTGACAAACTTTACCCCTTGTTTATCACGGTCGACCCCGAACGCGATACGCCCGAGCGGCTCAATCAGTACTCCCAGGCTTTTGACCCACGTATCGTCTACCTGACCGGAGCACCCGACGAAATCGCCCGTGTGCTCTTAGCCTGGAAAGCCACCCGTGCAAAAATCGCTTCGAGTGAAGGTCTAGAAACTCGCAACGATTACTCCATGAGCCATAGTTCCGTGTTATATCTCATGACAGGAGATGATCGGCTTGCCGCTTCTTACAACTGGGAAATCCCCCCAGAGAAGATGGCAGAATCGATAAACACCCAGTTAGCAAAAAAGTAAAATGATCGCGTGAGAGACGCCTCACGGCCCAGCAGGGGATCTGGCCCCTTTACTCTACTGCCTCACATATCTCGACTCCAGGCGATATTTACGGCGTTAACTAACGGTCTAACCGATTCTCTGGCGCCCGGAAATATTGCAGAAGGGCCTCCGTATCTGGTGCCATCCATACGCGCGTAGGCCATATGAAGCTTGCTGCCTGAGCTCATCTTCCAGGTTAATCCGACACTGGCTGCTCGTATTGGGTTTACCGCGAGCACTCCGAAACTTGCTGAATCCAGATCACCGTCATTTGCTCGTTTACCATAGGTGTAGCCACATCGTAATGTGAGCCCTGGAGTAGCGCGATATGTAATGCCAAGCTTGTAATTGGTCTGGTTGCGCTGCCAGCCAAAGCCGCTACCAGTCTTGCTGCCCAGAGGGTTTGCCACTGGGTCTACCAGTGAAGGCAATATGCCGTTGCTCAGAGCCCTTACATCTCTAAATTCGATACGTTGAATATCAAAAGCTACCAACCAATTATTGCTGGGCTTAACCGCTATCCCCGCACTGTAATTGGCAGGAACATCAAAGCTACCTTCGACAATCAGGCCTTTGTATTTATCAAAATCCTGCATATAAATTTTAGTCGAGTAGGCTGCGCCGAGACTCAGCCAGGGATTGAACTCGCCGAACCAGCCTACCCGTACACCACCACCAAAAGCGTAGTCCTGGCCATTATTGGTGACGTTATTGGGGGAACGCGAGCTCGGAGCAAAAGATTGTAAGCCGTAGGCCTTGAACATTTGAACAGTGAACAGGGGTGCAATTCCTACACTCTGTCCAGGGGCGAATTTCCAGGCTACCGTAGGTGCAATAATAAGTTGAGCCAAATCAAAACCAAGTTCGCCACAGCCTCCCACAAAATTTCCCGGCCTGGTCCCACAGGCGGCTGGGTTAAGGTTTGTACCCGATGTATTTGTGGTGTCGCTATATTCTATATTCAGTCCACCATTGGCGTAGGACGTTATACCAATCGCGAGCTGGTCATTAACCTGTCGAGAGTAGGCAAATTCGGGAATCAGGAATAGTGAGTTTGCACTGGTTGATGAAAAGTTATACGCCGAAGCTGGGCCGGTCGCGCCGGTTCGTTCTATTTTACGATTTGGGTTCAAGAACAAAAGGCTCAAATCAAGCTGATTACCCGCTGCCGAAAGTTTGGCAGGGTTAGAGGCCCCTGCAAACGCATCTTCAGCGACAGCGGTAACAGCTCCAGCGGTTTGCCAGGCAATAGGGCCATAGCCCATAGGAAAGTAGCCCCCCCCTGCATTCACATCGGGAGATAGAGCAAATACCAGGAGTAGAACGCTAACTGACAAACGCACTGATTTGCATGGATTTAGTAGCATTGGTACGGCCTATTTGTAATATTATTATTTAGGCGACAGAAAATTACGGATTCAAGCACCAGGTGGCTCCCCCTTACTGTTAATAAAGACTTTGGGAGGCGCGCAACTACCAGAATATTTTGGGACTTAGCTGTTGAGGTTTCCCACTACAGCTTGCTAATCGATAGTTATAAATGGAGCTGTACTTATTATTTATTTCATGTACTTTTGCACGCCGCAAAAAAAATTAACCGGAGCCTACATAGCCAAATAATAGCCAAACAACTATTCATTCTGTACATCATTGTATAAAATATATCATATTGTCTTATAAATGAATATGCAAGGTATCTATGTCGGCTTAGGTGTTTAAAATGAACAGACCAAAAGAATTCAATCGTGACGCCGCAATAGTCACATTAATGGATGAAATATGGGAGCATGGATATGAACCTTGTTCCGTTAATTCCATGTCTCAAAAGTTGGGTATAACCCGTTCAAGTTTTTATAATGCTTTTGGTAGTAAAGAAAGTCTTTTTAAAGAAATTTTAGACTTCTACAGAGAATCTGGCCCCGCTAAGGAGATGTTTGAAATAAATGAATCGCGAAGTGTTTTAAGTTCGTTAACAGAGAGATTGTTTGAAATTTGCAAGCTTCAAGAACAGGATCAGGCGTGCCGAGGCTGTCTTGCAGTTAGTAGTATCCAGGAAATTATAAAAAAGAATGAAGAGCTGGAGCCCGTCTTAAAAGATTTCTTCCATAAAAATATAAAGTACTTTGAAAAAACAATAACCCTCGCAATCGAAAGAGGTGAGATTGAAGATTGCGATGTAAGAATTAAGGCTTTGTCTCTCCAGAACATGATGACTGGACTCAGTGAAATGTCCAAAATATTTCGTAGTAAAGGCGAGCTATGGTCGATATGCGAACACAGTCTAAAGTCGTTAGGTTTATACGATGAATTCGAATAACGGCAGCATTTAGTAGCGTACACGCCAGCTGTAGGCTGCCCATAGAATTGAGGAAACGTCGAACCGAGGGAACGCCAGGTCTTGCAATCGAGCTACCGCGGCTATAATGCAGCGTAAATAGCCGTAAACATACGCGATTGATACTTCGATAAACTCTGATCTATACTGCTCGCCCGCTTGTACTCGACCCCCCCCTCGGTCTTACCTTGCGCATTTGCGCCAATTATTAATGGAGCGCCTGCATGAAAAGCTGGATTTGGACACTTATTGTATTAGTGCTTATTGCAGCTGGCTCCTACGTTTTCTACCTTGTTACCCTGCCTCCAAAATTACAAGAGGGCTTTCTCTACGGCAATGGTCATATCGAGGGCACCGAAGTTAATATCAGTGCCGAGGTAAGTGGTCGGGTGATCAAATCCAACCTGGTTGAAGGCGATACAGTGGACAAAGATTCGCTGTTGGTTGAACTCGACTCAAGAGATCAGACCGCTAACCTGGAAATTGCGAAGGCCAATGTCACTGCTTTAGAACACGATCAGCACCTGGTCAACGAGGATCTACGTACCTGGCGTGACAACCTGGCCACGGCCGAGAGAGACTGGGTACGCTACAAAGCCCTACGGGAACAAAACATCGTGACTATCCAGAAACTCGACCGAGTAACCCAGGTTAGAACCGAAGCGAGGGGGCGGGTACGAGCATTGAAAGCGCAACTGGAACAGGCCAAAGCTCGCTCTATCGTTGCTGAGAAAAATGCCGAGTTACTGCGGATTCAGGTGGACAAAGCCAGTATTCACACGCCGATGAATGCCACCGTTTTATCTAAAAGTATCGAGCTGGGAGAACTGGCTTCTCCAGGAGCGCTGGTAGCTGTATTGGTCGATATGAATGACCTGGAGCTCAAGGCTTACCTGCCAGAAAGAGTGATTGGCAAAATAAAGCTTAATGCGCCCTGCAAAGTCCGGGTGAGCGCCTTTGATAAGAGTTACTTTAACTGCCGCGTCAAGCGAGTCGATCAACGGGCACAATTTACCCCCCGGGATATCAACATGCCGGAAGAGCGGGTTCGAATGGTGTTTGGCGTGGTATTGGCGTTAGACAACTCCGAAGGCTTCCTGAAACCGGGTATGCCTGCCGATGCCTGGATTCGTTGGCAAGACGATGTTGAATGGCCACAAACACTGGTTATTCCCCATTGATCCCTCGCCCCGCCATCCTGGCTATCGCTCCCTACAAAGTTGAGCGCTGGTGAGCGAAGCATCCCTTGAGCGGCCAGCAGCCAGCGAACGCAAGATTGCCATAGAAACCAGTAATCTGGGGCGCGCCTTCAAGAAACAGTTCGTATTAAAAGAAGTGAATCTCAGTATTTACGAGGCCGAAATCTTCGGCCTGCTGGGCCCCGACGGCGCGGGGAAAACCACTCTGATGCAGTTGATGGCGGCGATTCTCGACCCCAGCGAAGGCCACTGCACGGTGATGAATCACGATACCGTCAAAGACGACTACTGGATCAACTCTCACATCGGCTACATGTTTCAGGGCTTCACGCTTTACGACAAACTAAGCATCGCCGAGAACATGGAGTTTTCTGCAGAAATTCGTGGCATTCCAAAAGATCTGTTTGAAGAGCGCCAGGAGCGCTTATTGAAAATGGCAGGGCTATACCGCTTCTTAAGCCGCCCGGCGGGCAACTTATCCGGTGGCATGCGCAAAAAGCTCTCACTGTGTACCAACCTGATCCACGAGCCTCGCCTGTTATTACTGGACGAACTCAGCCTGGGTGTCGACCCCGCATCCCGCCGGGAGCTATGGGATATGCTCCACTCGTTTAGCGACGATGGTGTGACTGTGGTGATAAGCACGCCGTATATGGACGAAGCCGAGCATTGCGACCGTATTGCCTTTCTCCACGAAGGCGAAGTGATTGGCGTCGACCGGGTGGAGAATCTGCACACGCGCTGTGAAGGCCACGTTTACGAACTCCACACCCAACACCGGGGCGCCGCTCACAACCGCCTCACTGAACACGCCGATGTATTGAGTATTCGACACCTGGCCGAAAGTGTACACTTCCAATTACACACTGCAAACCACATCAACCCAGACCTGGAAGCAGCGCTTACGGAAGATGGAAGCCGTATCCAGGCGGTATCACCAACACTGGATGATGCCTACACCATGCTAAGCGGCGGCGAAAAAACTGTCGCCTATGCCGAACCACCACCCGACATTCACCTGCCGGAAAGACTCCCGGAAGGCGGCCTGATTCGCACAGAAAATTTGCGGGTCGAATTTGGCGATTTTGTTGCCAACAACGATGTCACGCTGGAAATAAAGGCCGGGGAAGTTTTCGGCTTCCTCGGCGCTAACGGCGCAGGCAAAACCACCTTTATCCGCACCCTGTGTGGCTTGCAAAAATTGACTAGCGGTGATGCCTGGATTGGCGGTGTCAGCATTGTCGACGACCCTAAACGCCTACGGGATCACATTGGCTATATGTCCCAGCGTTTTTCCCTGTATCCCGACCTTACGGTGGAAGAAAACCTGTCCTTTTTTGCAGGCATTTACGGGCTCAAAAAAGGCGACAAAGAAAAAGCCATAAACTGGGCTGTGAGCGTGACCGACCTCGGCGGAGTCATAAATCATCTGGTGGCAGATATGTCGGGCGCACTGAACCAGCGCCTGGCCCTGGCCTGTGCCATCATGCACGAACCGGCAGTGGTGTTTCTCGACGAACCGACATCCGGGGTCAGCCCCGCAGCACGCTATAAATTCTGGCAATTAATACAAACCCTGGCGGAAAGCGGCACCACTATATTTGTCACTACTCACTACATGGAAGAGGCCAGTTACTGCCACCGTCTGGGTTTAATGCATCAGGGACGCTTGATCGGTGTCGGCTCTGCAAGTGAACTCAGTGCTGCGCTGCCGCCAGACATCGAAGCCAACACCATTGAGGATATGTTTCTCGCCTATATCAAAATTGAAGACGCTCGTCTCGAACAAGAAAGAGAGGTGCAAAAAACATGAAGCTATACCGCCTGTTTGCGGTCATGCACAAGGAAACTCGCGAGATTTCTCGTGACCGCGTCACCGTGGCAACTGCTTTTTTATTCCCGGTTCTGATGCTATTTATGTTCGGCTATGCCATCTCCCTGGAAGTGGAAGATGTACATTTGGGTATCCTTAATCAGGATCAGACACCTACCAGCACACTCTTGATCGACGAATTTTCCGAAAGCAAATACTTCAAGCTGGTGAAGCATTACAGCTCAGAGCTGGAAATCCGCCCGTCCATGGAGCGCAACGAGGTCAAACTAGTACTGGTCATTCCGCCTGGCTTTAATTCCCTGGTGGGGCGAAAAGACAACCCTCAGGTGCAGCTACTGATCGATGGCACTTATTCTGCCACTGCGCTAGTTGCGCTGAATTATGGCATGACCATCGTCACACGCTTCAACAAAGAGCAGGATAATTCTCTGATCAATGTGCAAACCCGTATCTGGTACAACCCCAGTTTGCGCAGCATGATTTACGTGGTATCTGGACTCTATGCAGTGATCATTGCCGCATTTCCGCCACTGCTTACCACTCTTGCTATTGTGCGTGAAAAAGAGAGCGGCTCCATTCAACAAATTTATGCTTCCCCGCTAACGGTTCCCGAGTTCCTGCTGGGCAAACTCATCCCCTATGGTGTCATCGCCTCTCTGCAACTCGCCTCCATCATTGCCCTGGGTTATTACTGGTTCGGGGTACCGTTTAACGGTAGCCTGACCTACCTCGCCATTGCCGGTACTATCTACGTATTTTGTAATGTCGGTATCGGTTTATTGATTTCGACCATTACCAACAGTCAGCTCTTAGCCGTGTTGTTGGCACTGGTGGTGACCATGATGCCCTCCATCCTGTTTTCAGGTTTCGTATTCCCCATTTACGCCATGTCGGAACCGGTTCAGATATATACCCATCTGTTCCCCGGACGCTATTTTGTCGATGTCTCCCGGGGGATCATTCTGAAAGGTGCGGGACCTTCAGAAATGCTACGCCCACTGAGCTTTTTGTTGGTCTATACTCTGGGTGTATTTTTTGCTGCCGTCGTTATTTTCAAAAAGAAAGTCGCGTAAGAGTGTCTGGAGAACCGCTATGTGGAGCCGCTTAAAAAGCTTGATGCTTAAGGACATCATTCAGTTTGCCCGGGATAAAACTATTCTGGGCGTGGTTTTCTGGCTATACACCTTAGAAGTATTGATCTGCGGTTATGCAATGACTTTTGAGGTAAAGGATCTCCCTATCGCGGTCATCGACCACGACCGCACAGTTATCAGTCGCAATTTAATTGACAAATTCACCCTGTCAGAGGCCTTCGAAGTAGCGGGCTACCCCAAAAACCAGGGTGAAGCCGAAAGCTGGATGCGCAGTGGCGAGGTCAAATACATCATGATAATTCCCAATAATTTTGGTCAGGATCTGCGCCGAGGTGAGGCTCCCGGTCTTCAAATACTACTCGACGGCACAAACTCCAATGCGGCATCGTTGGCCAAGGACTACACAGCTGCCATTGTCAAAACCTTTGAGGCTGAATTTAGTGACGACCCAGCATCAGCGACCGGCGCAGTCAGGCCTGTGGTGCAGATTTGGTACAACCGAGCCCAAACTCTTGAGTCCTTCGTAGTACTTTCGATGATTGTCGCAGCGATCATGATGGTCGGCACCATCCACTCAGCAGCGTCCATTACCCGCGAGAAAGAGGTTGGCACAATCGACCAGTTGATGGTGACACCCACCCGCGTCTGGGAAATCTTTCTTGCCAAAACGATTCCCACTATGGCCGTTGGTATCCTCGCGTTCTTCCCCAGTCTGTTTATAATCTGGTGGTTTGGCGTCCCCATACGGGGGAGCATACTGTTGTTCCTGGGACTAATGAGTATCTTTTTAGTCAGTGCCATTGCCATCGGCGTATTGATAGCATCGGTCACCAAAACCTTACAACAAACTTTGTTACTGTGTTTTTTCGGTCTATTTCCCATCCTCTTCCTGTCTGGCACCATGACCCCAACTGAGTCCATGCCCAGCTTTCTGCAACCCCTTACTTATCTCAGCCCAGTAAAATATTTTATGGATATTTGCATGGGAATTTTTCTTAAGGGTGTCGGAATCGCGGAGCTCTGGCCAGCCGCCCTGAATATGGCTTTGATTGGTGCGGTCTTATACATTATTGCGGCGTGGCGCTTTAAGAGTAATCTGTCGTCTTGAGCTGGTATCAGGCTCTGACACTAAATACGGATACCAGACACGGCAAAACCTTGCTGGCTAGTGTTAACAGGCCCTAACAAGTTCATAACCAGACCCTAAACAATTTCATAATAATGAGAGGGTAAAAGGACATGAGACGAACACCCGGTAGCTCCGTACTTAATGTGACACTACCAGCAATTGATGGCTCCACCTTTGATTCTACGAGTCTTGGTGGACGCCCCTATATGCTGGCTTTTTTTCGCTTCGCGAGCTGCCCATTCTGCAATATGCGGGTACACGAATTAGTTCAACGATTTGACGAATTTGGCGACCAATTTACTATTGTTGCCGTGTTTGACTCACCCCTGGACAATCTGACCAAACACACAGAAGGCCAGCATGCGCCCTTCCCCATCCTGGCCGACGAAAATAACGATTACTACCGGGCTTACGGTGTAGAACATTCCGTTGTCGGCATGTTTAAGGGCATGATTCTGCGCATGCCTACACTCTTAAAGGGAATGGCGAAGGGCTATATTCCCACTACCATCAAGGGTAGTATGACGACGATGCCCGCAGAGTTTTTAGTCGACCGTGAGGGGATTATTCAACGCGCCTACTATGCTAAGGACGAAGGGGATCATATGCCTTTTGAGGATCTTAAAGCCTTCTCGCAGCAATAACGGTAGACGCTGGAATCCAAACGATAGCGTAAGTATCTACCTCGGACTTTTGGTTTCGCCAACTACCCACCACCCAGTAGTGGCAGACTAGCTTTCTCTACAACTGGGTTTTGAAATCAGCTCAACCTGAAACCGACGTTCAAATCGTTTTCCTCCGCATTTAAGATACACTGCGCCGCTGTTCTTCCCACTCACGAGGTTTTCGTTGCCCAACAAGCCCGTTTCTCGACTGTCTTCCATCACCCAGTTATTTCGCTTTATTGCACCCTATCGCTGGCGCTGGATGAGTGCCGTATCGGCATTACTGGTCACCGCGGCCATCACTCTGGCCATTGGCCAGGGCGTACGCATGGTGATTGACGAGGGCTTTGTCGCAGGCTCTAGCGATCAGTTAAAAACCGCAGTATTTTTCCTGTTCAGCTTGTCGGTACTGATGTCCATCGGCACCTTTATTCGCTTCTATCTGGTTTCCTGGTTAGGAGAAAGAGTGAGCGCGGACATACGCACCGCTGTGTTTAACAACCTGGTCACTCTGGATCCCGGTTTTTTTGATACCAACCGCAGTGGCGAGATTACTTCCCGTCTAACCACCGACACCACGCTCTTGCAAACCATTATCGGCAGCTCCTTCTCTCTGGCTCTGCGCAGCACGATTTCCATGACCGGGGCATTAATCATTTTATTGGTCACCAACCTTAAACTGACCCTGATTATTCTTGGTTGCGTGCCTCTCATCTTGCTCCCCATCCTGGTTTTTGGCCGCCGGGTCAGAACTCTGTCGCGGGCAAGTCAGGATTCCATCGCCGATGTAGGCAGTTACGCGGGGGAGATTATTCAGCATCTGAAAACCGTGCAAAGTTACACCCGCGAAAACGAGGAAAAAACCGCCTTCTCAGCCGAGGTTGAAAAAGCATTTGCGATTGCCAAACGCCGCGTTGGACAACGGGCCGCGCTGATTGCCGCTG
>JAUUYV010000275.1 GCA_030590275.1 Porticoccaceae bacterium | reverse complement strand
GTTGCGCCTCGTACCAATGCACCAGGCGGTCGAGATCAGCGAGATATTGCGCCTCAAAAATACCGTCGGCCTGTCCTGAATCGACGGTGTGATGAATTAGCATCACCCCGGTAAGATTTTTTTCTACAAAGTCGGTGTGCTGGCGAAATGTCAGTTGTTCGCCAAATAATTTAGTGAAGACATCATTGAACTGATTGAGGGTGAGTCCATGGGCGGTAAAAACAAAAATTAATATAAACCCAACGCCCAGTTCATTACGGCGTTTTATCGCAAAATCGGCAATTTTATCCATAAGGCGGCTGCCCATGTCGTTGGCCTTGCCCGGCTTTATGGGCAAGTAACTCAGCAAGGCGGGCAGACTGATAATGGAGAAGATAAAGGCGAAACCAACACCCAGTGCGACAATATTGCCCATGGCTCTAAATGGCGGTGATTCGCTGAAATTAAGCGTTAGAAAGCCAATGCCAGTGGTAATACTGGTTAAAAAGATGGGTTCAAGATTAATGCGCATGGATTCGATAATTGCCTGACGTTTTTCTACGCCTCTTCTGAGTTCCTGAAACATAGTGACCAGGAAGTGGACGCTGTCGGCCACGGCAAGGGTTAGAATAACTACCGCTGAAGAGCCTGTGAGAAAAGAGTGCTCAATACCAAGATGGCCCGATAATCCCAACGCAGCGAGTGTCGAAAGAATAATCACCAGAGTCACAGAGGTGATTGCCCACAGGGATCGCAGAAACAAATAGGTGACCAGTAAAATCAACAGAAACATGATAGGAAACAGGGTGGCAACATCGTATGCCCCGGCCTCCTGGAGTGATTGTCCCATCATGATTTCGCCGGTCAGATAGGTTTTTATCCAGGGCGAATTAGTTTCCAGATCGGTCATCATTTCTCGCACATAACCGACTGCCGCGCCGTGGCCGGATATGTCGCCAAGGGGAAAATTCATGGTGATATTAATGGCGGTAACATGACCTTTTTTGGAGACAATTCGATTGACTAGCAGTGGCTCATTGAGGGCTATGCGGCGGACTTCTTCGATTTGTTTTTCATCGAGTTTCAGCGTGTCTTCGGCCAGGGCGTGGACGATCAGGTCGTCACCATCAGGATAGGTATCCTGGAAGTTAGTCAGCGAGTCAACGCGCCTGGAAAAAGGCGTTTTCCAGGCCGCCCGGGTTATTGTTTCTATGGCATCCAGGGTTTTATTGGTAAATATATTGCCATCGTCAGGAGCCAGAACAATCATGATATTGTCCCGCTGACCGAAGGTTTCCTGCATTTTGTCAAAGGCTAATAATTGCGGGAAATCTTCGCTGAACATGATGCGATAGTCAGACGTCACGTGTATTTTTGCCAGCCCGAGTGAACCAGCGACCACGATAATCAAGGTGGCAATGAGTATTAGCAGCCGAAACTTGAGAACTAAATCTGTTAAGCGATCAACTATCATGCGTCTTATTCTCTGCTAGTGAGTATTGACTGAGTATCGGCTGCTAATACTCATTGCTACATTAAATATTGGCTAGACCATATTAGAAAACCGACAAAGATGGTACCGCAGCCAGCAAACTTTGCGTATAGGCCTGCTGGGGGTGGTGCCATAGCGTTTCTGTGTCACCACTTTCGATCAGTTTGCCGTGATGCAGTACCGCTATACGGTCACATATGTAACGCACTACTGACAGATCATGAGAGATAAACAGCATGGTCAGCGCGTGTTTGTCGACCAGCTCAAGAATAAGTTCGAGGATCTGAGCCTGAATGGTGACATCCAGTGCCGATACCGGTTCATCGGCAACAATGAGCTCGGGTTTGGAGGCGATGGCGCGACCAATGGCGATGCGCTGGCGTTGTCCGCCGGAGAACTCGTGGGGATATTTGCGTATTGAACTGGCCGCCAAGCCGACATCATCCATAATGGCGAGTACCTGGGGCAATACGGTTTTGCGCTTTGCCAGGCCATGGCAAAGTAAGGGTTCGGCCAGCGTATCCAGCACTGTCATACGAGGGTTAAGAGAGGCGTAGGGGTCCTGAAAAATCATCTGCATGCGCCGACGGTAAGGTCTTAATGCTCGGGTATTTAGCGTGGTCAGCTCTTTACCGGCAAATTTAATCGAGCCTTCCGTGGTTTTTACCAACTGCAAAATCGAGCGCCCAAGGGTCGATTTACCTGAGCCGGATTCACCGACAATGCCGAGGATTTCACCCTGTTGTATAGACAGGGAGACATCATCCACAGCTTTGATGATGTTTTCCTGTGCCTTTTGTTTGGGGCCGCTAAACCAGGTCTTTAAGTGGGATATTTCGAGTAGGGGAGGCTGTACCTCCTTAGAAGGATAGGACTCCTTAGAAATGTTGCCCTGCTTAGTAAGGCCCTTGTCTTCAGTACGCTCGGCTTTAGCTTTTGTACTATCTGGTTTAGTGCTATCTGTTTTTGCAGCACGTGCTTTGGTGCCACTGGGAACGGCCGCCAGGAGTGTTTGGGTATAAGTATGTTGTGGATGATCGAATATCTCACGGGTGCTGCCGCTTTCAACGAAGACACCATCTTTCATCACCACCACCTTATCTGCGATTTTCGATACTACCGCCAGATCATGGCTGATAAAAATCACCGCCAAATTGCGCTGGTTTTGTAGCTGGCTGATCAACTTGAGGGTTTGGGCCTGAATAGTAACGTCCAAAGCCGTCGTGGGTTCGTCTGCAATTAATAGCTGAGGTTCGGCAATCAGCGCCATGGCGATCATCACTCGCTGGCGCATACCACCGGAGAACTGGTGGGGGTAGTTGTAGAAGCGTTGCTCGGCCTGAGGAATGCCGACTTCGTCGAGCAGAGCGATGGCCTGTACTCGGGCTGCTTTCCTCGATGTCTGTTTATGATAAATAAGTGGTTCTATCAACTGCTCGCCAATAGTGAGGTAGGGGTTTAATGAGGTCATCGGGTCCTGAAAAATAGTGGCAATTCTACTGCCCCGAATACGGCGTAATTGCCGTTCATCTAAGGCGAGTAAATCCTGCCCATCAAACAGGGCTGTACCGCTTTCTATTCTGCCCGGGGGGCAGGGGATTAGGCCCAACAAGCTATAACAGCAGACCGATTTTCCGGAGCCAGACTCACCGACAATCGCGAGGGTCTCGCCAGCAGCCACAGAAAAACTAACATCATCGACGGCTTTAACAATGCCATTGCGGGTATGGAAACTGGTACTGAGTCCGCTTACTTCGAGTAATGCCACGATGACTTTCCTTGAGTGTTAGTCTGAGCCTGGTTTTATTTTTAGCTTTATATTCGAGCCTGGCAGCTAATCTTTGGAGGCTCGAGGGTCGAGGGCATCACGCAGGCCATCGCCCAAAAAGTTAAGTGCGAATAAGGTGATGGATAGTGCCAGGCCCGGGAAAATAAGTAGCCAGGGATATTCTTCCATGGTTTCTACACCATAAGAAATCAGCAGACCCCAGGAACTTTGGGGAGGCTGGATACCCAGGCCGAGAAAGCTCAGAAAGGCTTCAAAAAGCATCACGCTGGGAATAGTTAGCGTGGTGTAGACAATCACCGGGCCCAGGGTGTTGGGGATAAGGTG
>JAUUYV010000038.1 GCA_030590275.1 Porticoccaceae bacterium | reverse complement strand
CCTTTTCGAGACTAAAGCTGGCCGCTTTTTGACGGGGCGGATAGTCTTTAAAAGTAGACAGAAATCTCCCTGCTATGGCTTGCGCGGGTACCAGCAAATAGGCACGATCCACGAGCCAGTCATAATAGGTATTGGATGTAAGTTGGGCCCGCTCATAGGGATCCCGCCGGAGATTAAATATCAAGGGCACTCTCAAGAGCGTGAAAGGGTTTGCCCAGGCTTCGAAGGTCTCCGCTATCCGCTGCTCCATAAAAACTAACTTCCAGTCGTTATAACGCAGTGCGGTCAAATCACCATCATCGGAGAAATAAAATATCTCCTTTCGCGGCCCTTTGTCTTCCTTGCCAGTCAGCAGGGGCAGGAAATTATAGCCATCGAGATGAACCTTGTATTTGCGACCATTGGCCTTGTGGCCTTTCAGCAATTTTTTCTTTACATCAGCATCACCAGCAGCGGCCAATAAAGTAGGCATCCAGTCCATGTGGTGCATAATTTCATTAGACCAGGTTTCTGCTTTGATATGCCCTGGCCAGCGCACCATGGCAGGTACGCGCCAGCCGCCTTCCCAGTTGGTGTTTTTCTCACCACGAAAAGGCGTCATCGCCGCGTCAGGCCAGGTATTCATATGCGGGCCATTATCAGTGGAATAGAAAACAATAGTGTTATCGGCGATTTTAAGCTCGTCGAGCTTGTCGAGGAATTTACCAATATGCCGGTCGTGTTCGACCATACCGTCGGAGTATTCATCCTGACCAGAGATGCCACGCAGCTCCTTCTTCACGTGGGTACGGAAGTGCATGCGCGTACCACTCCACCAGACAAACCACGGCGTACCCGCTTTAGTGTTTTTCTCAATAAAGCCAAGAGCTGCATCGGAGGTGTCATCATCGATGGTTTCCATGCGCTTTTTAGTCAGCGGGCCGGTGTCCTCGATCTTGCCATCAGCATAGCTGTGAATCACCCCCCTGGGCCCAAAATTCTTTTTAAAATCAGGGTACTCACTGGCCTTGGGATAATCCTCGTTCTCAGGCTCCTCCTCGGCATTCAAGTGATAGAGGTTGCCATAGAACTCATCGAAACCGTGGTTGGTGGGCAACATGTCATCCCGATCACCAAGGTGATTTTTGCCGAACTGGCCAGTGGCATAACCCTCATCTTTGAGCAATCCAGCAATAGTAGGGTCTTTAATATTCATCCCCTCCTTCGCACCCGGCAGCCCGACCTTGGAAAGACCGGTGCGAAAAACACTTTGTCCGGTAATGAATGAGGAGCGACCAGCTGTACAGCTCTGCTCCCCGTAATAGTCGGTAAAAGTCACACCTTCTTTAGCGATGCGATCAATATTCGGCGTCTGGTAGCCCATCACACCATGGGTGAAATAACTGATATTAGACTGACCAATATCATCGCCCCAGACGATAAGAATGTTGGGTTTGGATTCGCTTGCAAAGCTAGCGACTGAAATGAACACAAAGATTGTTAACAACGGCACAAACAAATGACATCTGCTTTTTTTCATTGTTCTTATCCTCAGCGACGGTGACACAAATGTGTAAGAGAAATACTATAGGCGTCTGTGTAGACTGTCCAGAACTCTGAGGCGATAGTTAGGAGGATCAGTGTGCTATAACAGCCCCGGGGCATTCGCTTAGCCAGGCAGGATTTTTCTGGCGTCCACTTACTATAATGCTTACAATTTCCGGATTGCTGGCTAAGCATCTCTAACAATTGATTTCTAGCTTGATTGTTTTTTGTTAAACGAATATCTACCTGAGGCAAGGTTGTGCATCGCATATTCAATACGACAGTAGCTTTATTCCTGGGCCTGGTTCTCTATGTTAGTACGGGATACGCTGGCATCGGATCAGCTAGCCAGCCACCCATCAATACTGATGTGTATCCTATCGAAGACCGTTTCGCGGCGACGGTTATCGGCACGCCAGTTGCCTATCAGGCAATCTTGCCTAAGACAATTCCCATTAAAGAATATAAATTAGCGAGCATACATCCGGTTCCAGAATTTTTGTGGTACAACGATGGCCTGCGTTACTCGGTGGCACTTCAAAACCACAAAGCGCCTCTGGTCTTTAACATCGGTGGAACCGGTGCAGCATACAACTCTGGCAAAATGCTGATGCTCCAAAAGGCGCTCTATCAGGCAGGCTTCCATGTCATCAACCTGTCATCCCCCACCCATATTAATTTCCAGGTAACAGCCACTCAGTCCCATTTGCCGGGTTATTTGCCTGAGGATGCTGAGGACATTTATCGAGTCATGCAGCAGACTTATAAGCAGGTTAAAGACGACATCGAGGTTAGCGAGTTTCACGTCATGGGGTATAGCCTGGGTGCCGCCCATGCCGCTTTTGTTACGGTTCTGGATCAAAGACTTAAAGCCTTCGATTTACAAAAACTCTATATGATCAACCCGCCAGTGAGTCTTTATAATTCCGTAAGTATTCTCGATAAAATGCTTGAGGACAATGTCGAAGGTGGTGCGCTGGGCATGGGTGTTTTCCTGGACAAAGCGATAAACCGCCTGGCTGCTGCATACAATCCAAAAGAAGGTATGCGCTTTGACGGCGACTTCCTTTATAAAGCCTATAATTCCTGGCCCCCTTCACAGCGCGGACCTGACGCTGAAGGCCGGAGTGGAGCAGCAGCACTGATTGGCATATCGTTTCGTTTCACTTCCGGCGCCATGGTATTTACCGGCGACCTTATGTCCGAGGCGAGTTATATTATCCCCGGCGACGAGATTATTACCCAGCGACAATCTCTTAACTACTATGCACAGGCCAGTCATGCTGTGACCTTTGCCGACTATGTAGACGACATGGTTGTTCCCTACCTGAAAACCAAACATCCGGGGAAGAGCCGCGAAGATTTTCTCCGGGCCGCGAGCTTGCACCATATCGAGGACTTCCTTTCTAGTTACCCTCAGGTTCGAGTCGTTAGCAACCGCGATGAAATCATCCTGGCACCAGGTGAACTGGAATACATGGAGAACTTATTGGGCGAACGAATGAAAATCTTCGGCCATGGTGGCCACTGCGGCAATATAAACAGCAAGGAAAACATTGACGATATGGTTACATTTTTAACAGGCCAGCCATCATGAACCGGCATACTCTCAAACATACCATCGCTTCATCTCTTCTTGGCCTGTTACTCGCAAATCCTTCTCTGGCTCAACAACCTTCCGAACTAACTCCAGATGAGCAGCAGGAAATTGCTGAACAAGCCGACGGGCTACAAACTGAAATGGAAGAACAGAAGCCAGACACGGACGAAGTCCAGCGCACCATCACGCCCGAAATAAAACCCGAAGCTATCCTGCTGGTTTATGACCCCTGGTCTCCGATGAACCGTGTAATCTATGACTTCAATGCAGTCTTCGATGACTACGTTTTTCTACCGACAACTCGGGCTTACCAGGCCATTACACCAGACCCGGTGGAAACCGGAATCAGTAATTTTTTCTCCAACCTCGGAGAGGTGGGCAATCTTTTCAACAATATTTTGCAATTACGGGTAAAGGATAGCGGTATCACAGTGGCGCGGTTTGTCGTTAACAGTACCGTTGGCATACTCGGTTTCTGGGATCCTTCAAGTAAAATAGGTCTGTACAAAAAACCCGAAGATTTCGGCCAGACACTCGGTTATTGGGGGCTGGGAAGTGGCCCTTATCTGGTTCTACCCTTTATGGGGCCTTCGAGCCTACGCGATGCAGGCGGCTCTGGCGTGGATTTGGTAATAAGCCAAAACGTTGATCTACTGGATGTTAAGGATGACGCAAACAAGGATGATATTCGTATTGCGACGACTTTATTAAATGCTATCGACACACGCAAAAACACGGGGTTTCGTTACTACAATACCGGTTCGCCATTTGAGTATGAGCTCGTACGCTATGCCCACCATGAACTGCGCAAAATTGAAATTGAAAAATAATACTCATAAGCCTTAAGCCACATCGCCATTAGCTACATGGACATTAGCTACGTCAAAATTTGACCGCGGCTGCCCGGCTTGCCAGGCAATGAATGAACCTGGCAAGCCATGAGTCTAATAAGACGACCCCTCAGTCTCCAGCTAGTTGAGTACGGTATAACCTTTATTTGCCAGACAATTCTTAACAACTTTATCTTTTTCAGCTCTGGTGCTCCTCCTACCACCAACAACACCCACGAGAGCACCAACGCCAGCGCCTTTTTTAGCACTATCACTATTTCCTGCTATCGCACCAACTCCAGCGCCAACTGCAGCGCCTTTAACCGCACCTGAAGCACCTCGCTGATCAACCTGGCTGGCAATCTGATCGCACTCGGCGGTGTCCCTCTGATATTGCCCCATATCGACGCCTTCAGGGTCGATAATGATCTCGGCATATAGAGAGAGTGAAAAAATGGCGCTTACTATGCCAATAATAAAATGGCAACGAAAATTTATCATGATCTACTCCTGCTATTTAAAAAATTTAAATGGTATTCGCAATAGCGATTGATACGCTCGTTGCAGAAAATAAATCTACCCTGTATTGTCCTGCAATCCTCAACAATACTGTTTGAATAAAAATCATAATACATGAAGTTATTATTCGTTGGTCGAAAAATGAAAAGTATTAAATGGCTGTGCCTTGGAATCGCAGGTTGTACGGTCTTTGCTAACAGCTACGTCGTTCATGGGGATGAGGCAGGCCCCGATTATCTGAAAGACAGCGATAGTCATTCACCATTGGAAGCTGGATTTGAGGAATCACCTTTTTTTGAAGATCAGCGCTGGAAACTACACCTGCGTACTTATTATCTCGAGCGCAACACTGACCGCGAACCCGATAAACAAGCACTGGCTACTGGCGGATGGTTAGGCTGGCAGTCGGGGTTTTGGCGAGATTTTCTTCAGTTTGGCGCCACCGCCTATACTTCACAAAAGATTGTGGGCGATAAAGACAAAGACGATACCGGCCTGTTACAGGATAGCCAGCAGAGTTACGGCGGCATTTCAAACCTTTACATCAAGCTGAAGCTCGGAGATAGCACTGCTTTGCGCCTGGGCCGTTTTGAACTCAACTCACCGTATATCAACAAAAGCGATAGTCGAATGATACCCAACAGCTTTCAGGGCGGAGAATTTATCCATAAATTCAATCCAAACTGGGATCTGGGCGCAGCTTATATCACTCACATCAAAGACCGAACCAGTACTGATTTTGAAAAAGCCTACGACCGTGCGGGTATTGATGGCGACGAAGATATTCGCACACTAACCGTACGATATCACGATAATGCTGGCCACAATGGCGGCTTATATGGCTACCAGGCTCCAGATGTACTCGACTTAATCTATGCAGAATACAATCATTACCTGGAGCTGGGTAAAGACTCTATCCTAACCCTCGCGGGGCAATACACTCATCGGTCTTCGAGCGGCGATGAACTAAGTGGTGACTTCAGCGGTGACCACTACGGGACTAAACTGGTGTGGGAAACTCCGCTAGTCACCACAACCCTGGCCTATACTCTGTACGATGGCGACCGAATTACCACCAGCTGGGGCTCCATTCCCGGTTATACCTCGGTAATGATCAACGATTTTAATCGCACTGGTGAAAAGGCCTACCTTATAGGTTTCGATAAAGATCTTTCAGTATGGAATCTACCAGGCTGGCGCGTAGGCACTAACTTTACCACCGGCAATACCGATGATAGCGGCGCCGAAGCCAGTCCCGATCAAACTGAATGGAATGTGAATGTAAAGTACACATTTCAAACAGACCTTCTGAAAGGGCTGTCAGTGTTTATTCGCCACGCGCGAGTAGATCAGAAGAACACTAATGTTGCACAGGATGGGAAAGATGCTAATGGCATTCGAATTATCACCAATTACACCATCCGTTTTTAAGATAGTTCTGAATACTGCTACCATTCCGAGAGTGGTTATTATCCTAAACCACCAAAGCTGGAAACATAAAAATACTAACAAACTGTTAAATCCGAGAGTAAGAGACTATGAATAAATCAGATATCCAGAGCGAAAAAAGCCCGGTCAGGCAAGCCATCGAAATCGCAATAAACCTGGGCCTGATTTTTATTGTACTGGCCTGGGCCCTGTTAATCCTGAGGCCTTTTATTTCACTGATTATCTGGGCTGGAATAATCGCCATCGCAGCCTACACACCTTTCTTAAAATTGCAGAGCGCACTCGGAGGCCGTAAGAAATTAGCGGTCACCCTGGTAGCATTGATCGGACTCGGCATCGTAATTGTCCCATCCTGGATGTTTGCAGACTCTATAATCAACAGCGCTACCAGTTTAGGAAAACACATTGCCGAGGGCACCGCTCAGGTGCCTCCGCCTTCGGAAGGAGTTCAGGATTGGCCGATAGTTGGTAACAAAATCTACACTGCCTGGGCACAGGCCGCCGAAAATCTCACCGGATTTATACAATCGCATAAAGACCAGGTAAAAGAGATAGGTGGCGCCATTATTAGCAAGATCGCCGGAGCCGGGCTTGGCGTCTTGCAGCTTCTGGTGTCGATACTGATCGCCGCTGCATTTCTATCCAATGCGGAAGCTGCCGCAACAGCGATGAATCAGTTTTTCAGACGTCTGGCAGGCGATCGGGGCGGCGAAATGCTCAATCTGTCTGTTGCTACTATTCGCAGTGTGGCAACCGGCGTGCTCGGTATTGCTTTAATACAGGCGGTGCTGGCGGGTCTCGGCATGATAGTAGTTGGTGTTCCCGCTGCTGGCCTGTGGGCCTTATTTGTGCTGGTCGTCGCCATTGCCCAATTGCCGCCCTGGTTGATTTTGGGGCCAGTTATCGTTTACGTTTTCTCTGTCGAATCTTCGACTGTCGCTACTCTGTTTATGATCTGGGCCATAGTGGTGTCCTTCCTCGACATGGTGCTAAAACCCATCATGCTTGGTCGCGGCGTTGAAGCCCCGATGCTGGTTATTTTACTGGGCGCCATTGGTGGCATGATCCTGTCTGGCATCATCGGTCTGTTTACCGGCGCTGTGGTATTGGCCATGAGCTTCAAACTATTCCAGGCCTGGTTACAGATGGGGGAGGCAGATGCCGGATTAGAAACTGGAGCAGAAACTGAATCGGGAGACACCCCGGATACTCAACAAGCAGGTATTAGCGAATAAACAAAATTTGTTGCTGTTGATCGCTTAATTAAAGCCGAAAACCTGGCTAAACCAAAGAGGTAAGCATGCTCATACCCTTGTTGATAGGTATCCTGACCATCTCCGTCAATATGGTTATTCAAGTTTTAGCCGTGGTTATTCTCATTCGCTTCCTGATGGGGAGGCAAAAAAGACTTGCACTTGAAGCAACTATTTTCGAAGACATCTGGATATTAACCTTTGCGCTAGCGGTTCTATTTGCCGGTAATATTATTCAGATCACAATCTGGGCATCATTATTCATCTACCTCGATGAATTCCAGGTTTTTGCTACAGCCTTCTATCATTCCACCGTCAACTTCGCCTCGCTCGGCTATGGGGATATCGTTATGAGTGAACAGTGGCGTCTGCTGGGGGCCCTCGAAGCAGCCAATGGCGTGCTCATGTTTGGGCTCACGGCGGGCACCATGTTTTCTGTCATGCAAGGCGTGGCCCGCCAACACCAACCAGTGGATAACTCCAATTAATAAACCACCAGTGCGCAAATTACTCATTCCTGCGCTGGTTATAGTTCTTAACGCCTGTGCCCCGGTGGGGCCCGATTTTATCGAACCAGAAATTACCCCCTCTACACAATGGTCAGAACCCACTGAGCAGGGCCTCGAAACCTCGGCCCAGCAAAGAGTCCAGTGGTGGCAGATATTTAACGATCCGACTTTAAATGAGCTGATCGAGCTGGCCTGGAAAAACAATAATAACCTGGAAATAGCGGGCCTACGGGTGCTGGAAAGCCGAGCGCAACTGGGTGTTGCCATCGGCGCGCTATACCCGTCCCAGCGTATCAACGCTAATGCTACCCACCTGTCGCCGCCGGAAAGCAGTGGCTCTAGCTCTAACTACTGGCAGTATGGCCTGGGCCTAAGTGCAGCCTGGGAAATCGATTTCTGGGGCCGCTTTCGTCGTGGCCTTGAATCCGCTGATGCTGCATTTATGGCATCTATCGCCGCCTACGATCAGGCCCTGATCTTGCTGACGGCACAGGTAATCGATACCTACACGGTGATCCGGGCCACCGAGGAACAGCTACGAATATCACGGGAAAACATCAAACTACAACAACGCAGCTATGACATTACCGAGGTTTTGTACCGCAACGGTCAGGACTCCGGATTAGATATGCAACAGGCAAACTCCCTGCTGCTCAGTACCTATTCCACTATCCCCGCACTCGAGCTATCCCTTAAGCAGGCCCGCAACGCGCTGTCTACCTTGCTGGGGCAAGCGCCCGGCACCGTCACAACCTTGTTGGCTCGCGAAAACGGCTTACCGGTCATTCCTGTGGATATCCCGGTGGGCTTCCCTGCCGATATGCTGCGCCGGCGCCCGGATGTTCGTCAGGCAGAGTTGCTGGCTATGGCCCAGAATGCCCTGGTTGGCCTTGCCGAAGCGGATCTTTACCCGAGTTTCAGCTTGATCGGCTCGATCGGCCTGACCGCAGGTGGGCCGATTGATGATGATTTTGACAATTTATTCGATTCCGACGCCATCACCTACACCGTTGGCCCATCCTTCAGCTGGCCCTTTCTGAGTTATGGCCGAATCAAAAACAATGTCCGCGTGCAGGATGCCCGCTTGCAGCAGGCGCTGGTCAACTACCGCGAAATAGTGCTGCAGGCTGCCCGCGAAGCAGAAGATGCCATGGCGGGCTATAAAGGCAGAGTCCAGCAATCCGCCCTCCTGGTCAAAACGGTAGCTTCCTCGAAACGTTCCAGTGAGCTAGCCACACTGCGTTTTCGAGAAGGGTTTTCCGGTTACCAGCGCGTATTAGACTCTCAACAGGCCTTGTTCGCTCAGCAGCAGCGCCTGGTCACCAGTCAGGCAGACAGGGTCCGCAGCCTGATTGCACTTTATAAAGCCCTGGGCGGTGGTTGGGAAGCTCGCTCTAAGCTGCCCCTGATCGATGACTCAACGCGGGAAGAGATGGAGCAGCGCGGTAATTGGGGTGGCTTGCTCGAAACT
>JAUUYV010000022.1 GCA_030590275.1 Porticoccaceae bacterium | reverse complement strand
TTTGCAGCGGTGGATAGAGTGCACCGCCGTTGTAAAGGTGCCTATGCCGTGGTTGGGATGATTGCAAACTATGGTTTGTTTGCATTTCGAGATCCCTATGGTATTCGGCCTCTGGTGCTGGGTCGTCGCGATACTTCAAAGGGCTCTGAATACATAGTGGCATCGGAAACCGTTGCGTTGGATGTGCTCGGCTATGGGATAGAGCGGGATGTCGCACCTGGCGAGGCAATTTTTATTGACCTGGATGGTAATTTGCATGCGCAGCAGTGCGCCGAATCACCGGAGTTAGTGCCATGTATTTTTGAGCATGTGTACTTCGCTCGACCCGACTCCATGATTGATAATATCTCCGTGTATAAGGCACGTTTGCGCATGGGTGAAAAACTCGGCGCCAAAATTTTGCGTGAGTGCCCCAGCCACGACATCGACGTTGTCATACCGGTACCCGATACCAGTAGAGTGTCTGCGCAGGCGCTAGCGGAAACTCTGGGCGTTAAATTTCGTGAAGGTCTGATGAAAAATCGTTATATCGGCCGTACCTTTATTATGCCGGGACAAAAAGAGCGGAAAAAATCAGTGCGTCAAAAATTGAACCCGGTGAAGCTGGAGTTTAGCGGTAAGAATGTATTGTTGGTGGACGACTCGATTGTCCGTGGTACCACCTCCAGGGAAATCGTACAGATGGCCCGTGATGCAGGGGCGCGTAACGTTTACATGGCATCTGCCGCACCGCCGGTACGTTATCCCAATGTCTATGGTATTGATATGCCGACGGCCAGTGAATTAATAGCCCATAATCGAACTATTGACGATATAGCGGATGCAATTGGTGTCGATTGGCTGATTTATCAGGAACTCGACGATTTAATCGCTAGCGCCCGTGAAGGCAACCCTGATGTAGCGCGTTTTGAGTGTTCAGTTTTTGATGGGGTATATGTAACTGACGATGTCGATGCCCAATATCTCGATAAGCTGGAAGCCGAACGCAATGATGATGCTAAAGCGATTCGGGAGCAAGGCAAGGATGGAGAGGTAATCGGTCTGCATAATTCCTCGGTGGGAAGCAGCTAAGTTCTTTGTTAGATATATTTCTTTGTTAAATGCGCCTCTATTGTTAGATCGGTCTGGGCTGCAGGTTGAATGTCTGGTTTGCTATAACAATGGACGAACCAAAGTGGCAATGGGCGAACTAAACCAGTAATGGGCAAGTTAAAAATCAACAACAAGCATTAGTGTGTTGAGATTAATACGGTTCGGATTAAAGCAGAGGTATTTTAGTGGGTGGTTTTGACGATAGCGCGGATATCTCGCTCGACGAAGCCCTGAAAGGGGCGGCACTCGCGACCCTTGCGGTCAGAGCAGGGCAGACTCGGACTTCGGAAGGCGAACACAGTGAGGCAATGTTTCTTACCTCCAGTTACGTGTTTGCTAACGCGGCGGAAGCTGCTGCGCGTTTTAGCGGAGAGCAGGCGGGTAATGTTTATTCCCGCTATACCAACCCCGGGGTGCGGACTTTTGAAAAACGCATCGCGGCATTAGAGGGAGCGGAACAAGCGGTAGCGACATCGTCGGGCATGGCAGCGATTTTAAGCACCTGTATGGCGCTATTAAAATCCGGTGATCACGTGGTGTGTTCTCGCAGCGTATTTGGTACTACCACCGTATTGTTTAATAAGTTCATGGCCAAGTTTGGCGTCGATATCACCTGGGTAGATCTCACAAACTTAAGTGCCTGGGAGGCTGCCATTGGGCCTGAAACTCGATTGCTGTTTTTGGAAACGCCGTCTAATCCTCTTTGCGAAGTAGCAGATTTGACTGCACTCGCTGAGCTTGCCAGACAAAGCGGTATCTTGTTGGTGGTAGATAATTGCTTTTGTACCCCGGCTTTGCAGCGACCTCTGGAGTGGGGAGCGGACATTATCATCCACTCTGCTACCAAGTACCTGGATGGCCAGGGTCGATGTATGGGGGGCGTGGTGCTGGGGCGTGCGGAATTAATGGAAGAAGTGTTGGGGTTTATTCGCTCTACCGGGCCAACCATGAGTCCTTTCAATGCCTGGGTATTTACTAAAGGACTGGAAACGCTGAATTTGCGGATGCAGGCTCACTCTGCTAGTGCGATGGAGCTGGCGAGTTGGCTTCAGGACCAGCCTGCTGTCGAACAGGTCTTCTACGCTGGCCTGTCAGATCACCCTGGGCACGACCTGGCCCGGCGGCAGCAGCAGGCTTTTGGTGGTGTGCTGTCATTTCGGGTTAAAGGTGGGCGCGAGCAGGCCTGGCGGGTAATCGATAGCACCCAAATTCTTTCGCTTACTGCTAATCTGGGAGATGCCAAAACCACTATCGTGCACCCGGCTACTACGACACACGGTCGTTTGAGTGATGATGAGAAAGTGAGAGCAGGAATTACCGAGAATTTAATTCGTGTATCGGTGGGGCTCGAAGATATCGGCGATATTAAAGCAGACCTACACCGGGGGCTGGCTACACTTTGAGTGCCTGGCATAAAACTATTGACGAGGTAGTCAATTCGGTAGAAAGAGTAGTGTTGGGCAAGCGTCCGCACATTCGTCTTGCTTTAGCCTGTTTGCTGGCTCGTGGTCACCTGCTGATCGAAGACGTGCCCGGGATGGGGAAAACCACCCTGGCTCAGGCGCTGGCGCAGGTTCTAGGGCTGGATTACAGCAGAATTCAGTTTACCAGTGATTTATTGCCCGCTGATATTATTGGTGTGTCGGTTTATGACCGAGAGCAGAGTAGCTTTGAGTTTCATCCGGGACCAGTGTTTAACCAGCTGGTATTGGCTGATGAGATCAATCGCACTACGCCAAAAACCCAGAGTGCTTTGCTGGAGGCGATGTCTGAGGGGCAGGTTACTGTGGACGGCACTACCCATTCTTTGCCGCAGCCGTTTTTTGTCGTTGCAACCCAAAACCCCAGCACTCAATACGGGACATTCCCGCTGCCAGAGTCTCAACTCGACCGATTTTTAATGCGTATTGAACTAGGCTACCCAGACCCAGAGTCAGAGCGCCGTTTGTTATCGGGTTCAAATCCGCGCGGTCAGCTATCTGGTTTATCAGCTGTGATTACTGCAGACCAACTGGGGGCTATCCAGCTTGATGTGGACGCTATTCAGGTATCTGAAGCCTTAGTGGATTACGTGCAGCGTCTTGCGCAGCACACTCGTGAGTTGCCCGACCTGGAACATGGTGTTTCTCCCCGGGGAGCACTAGCTTTATTACAGGGTGCTCGAGCCTGGGCATTAATGGATGGGCGTCATTATGTGATTCCGGAAGATGTGCAGGCCGTGTTTGGGGCGGTCGTAGGCCATCGTTTACAGAGCTATTCTTCCGGGGAGCCTGTGGCCGCGGTGTTGCATCAGGTATTGAACTCTGTGGATATAATTTAAATAGCTGCGCTGGTGTATACACAGGCTCGCCAATATATCGATCAAAAATACCAGCGCTGGCTGGATCGTCGTTTGCCCAAAGTGAGCGAGTGCCGGCTCGATAATCGTAAACTATTTATTTTCCCTTCCCGCGAAGGCCTGATGTTTCTGGGCGTTTTATTGCTGTTATGGCTCGCTGCCACAAATTACGAAAATAGCCTGATTTTTGCTTTTACATTTTTATTGGTTGCACTATTTGTGGTTTCAATTTTCCACACTTATGCCAATCTGCATGGTATCCAGGTTGTTGCTATTAAAGGGGTGTCTGGTTTTGCTGGTGATACCCTGGAGTTTGAAGTCCAGCTAAAACAGGATAAAGCTCGCTTGCGGGATAATCTGCGGCTCTCTTACAAAAGTGGAGCAGTGATTGTTACCCGTATGTTAAATACTCAGACCGTGGTTATTAAACTCCCGGTGGATGCTCTGCATCGAGGTTGGCTAGATCCAGGCCGTTTGACCATCGAGACCGTGTTTCCCTTCGGAATTATTCGTGCCTGGACTCATTTACGGCTAGATTATCGGGCCCTGGTGTACCCTCGCCCGGTCACAGGATCGGGGATGACACAGGCTACGGTTAGTCGTGGCGAAGGCGGTCGGGAAATAAGCGGCGGCAGCGAAGATTTTTTTGGCCTTGCGAAATACCAGACTGGTGAACCGCGAAATCATATCGCCTGGAAGCAATATGCTCGAGGCCTGGGCTTGCATAGTAAGCGTTACACCGACCCCGTTGAAGAGCAGTTCTGGCTCGACTGGAATGATTTTCCGGGGCTTGATATCGAAATACGCCTGTCTCGGCTCTGTGGTATGGCGCTCGAAGTCTCGGGTGGTCAGCACCATTACGGTTTGCGCCTGCCGGGGATAGAGATTGCCCCGGCAAGGGGTGACAGGCATCGGGAAGCCGTGCTTAGGGCCCTGGCTCTCTTTCGTATAGAAGAGAGCGACACCAAGGATGGTGTCAGCTGATGCAGCCAGTCTGGCAGATTCCTCGTCCCGGTTTGTTTTGGTTGCTAGTAGCTTTTGCAGCTTTGGTGGCTTTGCATTCCGATCATTTGCCGAACTGGATCCGGGCCGCGGCGACGGTGGCTCTGATTTGGCGTGTTCAAATTTTCCGTGGTCTCTGGCGCTATCCTGGTCGCTTTGTTAGATATGCACTGGTGCTGTTGTGTGCGGCGGGCATCGCGTTTCAATACCGCGGTCTCAATGAGCTGGATCCCCTTGTTGCATTGCTGGTGTCGGGTTTTACTTTGAAATTACTCGAGATACACAATCGTCGGGATGCCCTTATCCTGGTTTATCTCGCTTATTTTGTGGCGATTATTCAGTGCTTGTTTGTTCAAACTATTGGAACAGCAGCACAGGTGGCAGTATGCATAGTATTGGTTACGGCAGGCCTTGCTGGCATTCATCAAACTGAAACGACTCGGCGCTACGGGGCCCCCATTAAATCGGGCCTGGTGATATTGGCACAAGCCGTTCCCCTGATGTTAGTCATGTTTCTGGTGATGCCGCGTATTGGTTCGCTATGGTCTGTCCCCCAGCCGCAGCAGGCAACTTTCGGTATGAGTGATCGTATGTCACCAGGTGGGTTTGCTCGTCTGGGTGCTTCCGGAGACCTTGCTTTTAGAGCTGAGTTCTTCGGCAAGATACCACCTCAGTGGGAACTTTATTGGCGAGGCCTGGTGTTATCCAGCTTTGATGGTCGTGAGTGGTCGAGCACTGGGCCCACGAGATACGAGGGAATTAGCAGCTTGCGCTGGGCTAATCGCCCGGTAAGCTCAGATAAGGATGAAATGATTGAGCGTCTCGGCCGACCAGTTAGTTATTTCCTTACCCTTGAGGATACTGGGACTCATTGGGCTTATGGCTTATCGACCCCGATCTCAAAGACAAGTGGGATTGTATTGACCCGTGATTTCACTCTGATGAGCGTCAAGCCGACGGTATCAAAAATTCGTTACGAAGTAAGCTCCTGGCGTGATTATCGGATGCAAGGGGATGCGCTTCCAGCGCAGCAGTGGGCTGTTGAAACAGCCTTACCCAATAAGTTTAATCCACAAACCCTGCGCATTGCTCGTCAATGGGCGCTTGAAACGCCAGATCCGGAAGCCCTCGTTGAGCGGGTGCTGGGGCTGTTTAATAAACAGTTTACTTACACTTTGTTGGCTCCTGAGCTAGGAGAACATAGCGTAGATGATTTTTTGTGGAGAACTCGCACCGGATTCTGTGAGCACTTTGCCAGTAGCTTCGCTGTGTTTATGCGCGCAGCTGGGGTGCCTGCACGAGTTGTGGTGGGTTATCAGGGCGGAGAGCGACATCCCACCGATAATTATCTGATGGTTCATCAATATGATGCTCATGCCTGGGCCGAGGTATGGCTACGTGGTAAGGGCTGGCTACGGGTAGATCCTACCGCGGCAGTTGCTCCGGAACGAATTCAGATGACTGTGGCTGATTTATTGGCTGATGAAGATGGTTTCCTTGCCGACGCGCCATTTTCTGCTGTGCGATTAAATCACATTAGCTGGGTCAGGAATTTGCGTCTGCGACTGGATTCCCTGGATTACGCCTGGGGTAAGTGGGTTTTGGGTTATGGCAATATGCAGGAAGCACTGTTAGCGGGAATACTTGGGGAGGTAAACCCGCAACGGCTCGGCATTTTGTTGTTGGTTCTTGGCACGATAGCGATGTTGCCACTCGCTCTGTGGCATTTACTGCGTTCCCGTCCTCTTCCTCGAAACGAGCTGGACCGTTTGTTTATATTATTTTGCGAGCGTTTGAAGCTAGCGGGGGTTGAGCGTCAGGGGGGAGAGGGGCTTCGTAGTTTGGCCGCCCGAGCTTGCTCCCAGTTACCCGCCCAGGAATCTGAAATTCGCGCTATCACACGGCAACTCGAATTATATCGCTACGCGGGCCAACAGGAGGGCTTCCCCGGTTTTCGTCGCCGAGTGAAAGCCTACCGTTCTAAATGACGCCATTCTAGCTGAGGAAAGTACGGTTAATCGAGGACCTGGGTTATTGCGCCCAAAAAGCCCAGCTCCTGCCTCCGGAATTAGCTGGAATTTTCCTGGATAAAGCGAAGCGCCTGGGACTTGCTTGCTCGCCTGATCGCCCCCGTCCTTTTGTGTGCTACCGTCCAGTATAATGACACGTTGTTTTTGGCCTATGAAACTATTGGAGAAATGATTGCCTATGCAGGTGGCCAATCGAACGGTTATTTTTCGACAGATACACATTGATGTCGCACGTAACGCGACCGATGATTTTAATTTATTTCACGATAAGACGAAGTGGAGACAAGTGAGTTGCAATCCCTTTGGAGGGACGATTGTGCTCGGATTTCAGCTTGAGTCGCTTATCGAATATCAAATACGACTCTATCGAGAGTTTCATGGTGAAGATGAACTCATTATTCGCAATGAATTAAATTTCAGTAATTATGACTTCATATTTTTGAATGCAGTAAGACCTGATCGCGAAGTGACGATTACTATTGGTAGCTCGGAGTTAAGCGATCAGGATTCGACAATTCTGAGCAACAGAATAAACCTGAAGTCGGAGGGAAAATTTGACCTGACGGGGTATAAGCGCGAATCAAAAACCCCACTGTTTTTACCGGATTTCAAAATCCCAAACTGGGGTGATCTTCGTGAAGTCGAAGACCGATCGTTTATTCCGGGTGGAGACTTTTTTGTAAAGCGAAAATTCATGAATACTAGTAACGCTAAAAATTTTTTAACAGGGTCCTTAGCAGAGCAGTCAGATTATTTTGATGAGCTTGAAGATATCGCGCACTTCCCCGAAATGTTCCCCTGTGGACTGATTTCATGTGCTTTACTCGAGAAGATGGACTGTGATGGCCACGATTTTAAACAGAATCCCCTAGTTTACACCTCCCATAAAATCAGTGTTGATCGACGCTGCCTGGCAAGACTCAAGAGTAATGATGCACTGCATTTACTGGTTCGAGAAAAAGACGAGGCTCTGCCATGGGCTTCGTTTAGCAATGCTGATAAACCAAAGGCCCTGACAAAACAAGATCATAATAGCCAGCATCTAAGCTTCGAATGTATCGGTATAATGCCTGAGAATAAAATTCTTTTTCGAGCCCTGATTTCTCTACGGCCCCTGTGAAATAGAAGAATGGTAGAGGAGAAAGAGGTGGTAGGGGTAAAAAAGATAAAGTAGAGGCAGGGATGCTTATGGGGTGGCGTGTCGCTGCTTACAGGTCAATAAATTTGACTACTTGTTCGTCGGAATCGCGGGTTTTTCCTGCGCTGCGAAGTTTTCCCAGGTAATCCTTCCAGTAGGTATCGTGTTGGTCCCATAGTTCCTTTAAGTAGTCCCAGCTGTAGATGCCAGTATTGTGTTGATCATCAAAAAAAAGTTGGAGGGCATAAAGTCCAGTTTTTTCGATGTGGTTTATTTTGACCGCTTTCTTTCCGTGTTGAAGAACTTCCTGGCCCTGTCCGTGGCCACGCACTTCAGCGCTGGGCGAATATACCCTCAGGTATTCTGCGCTGAGTACTGCTACGGTGCCGTCAGCGTAGTTGAGTTCAAGTGAGCTGTCGGTGGTATGCAGCTTAATGCGGATTGGCACGTTCTCAGTATGGATGCTCATAGCGGATTAATAATAGCCTAGAGAATAAATCGTGATAAATCTTCATTTTGAGAAAGGGCTTCCAGATGCTCGTCGACAAAGTGCTCGTCGATAGTAATAGTTTCCCCTTGCGCGGCCATGTCGCCGGCGCCAAAGGAGATCTCTTCGAGCAGGCGCTCGAGGACAGTGTGCAAGCGGCGGGCACCGATATTTTCGGTTCTTTCATTGACGTTGAATGAGATCTCAGCGATACGCTGAATGCCCGCATCAGTAAATGCTATCTGTAGATTTTCGGTTGCCAGTAGTTCTCGGTATTGCTGGGTAAGAGAAGCTTTTGGTTCGGTAAGGATACGACTAAAATCATCGGCATTAAGGGAGTCTAGTTCCACCCGAATAGGTAAGCGACCTTGAAGTTCTGGGATCAGGTCGGAAGGTTTCGAAAAATGAAATGCGCCCGAAGCGATAAACAAAATATGGTCGGTTTTAATCATTCCAAACTTGGTAGATACCGTACTGCCTTCAATTAAGGGCAGGAGATCCCGTTGCACACCCTCGCGGGAAACGTCCGAACCGGATACTTCTCCTCGTTTGGCCACTTTATCAATTTCATCGATAAAGACAATGCCATTTTGTTCGGCATTGCTGATGGCTCGAGTTTTTATATCGTCCTCGTTAACTAATTTGGCAGCCTCTTCATCGGTGATCAGCGTCCTCGCCTTTGCGATGGATAATTTCCGAGTTTTTGTGCGGCTTCCCGACATATTGGAAAACATGTTTTGCAATTGGCTGGTCATTTCTTCCATGCCCGGTGGTGCCATGATTTCCACGCCGACCGGAGTGGAGTTGGTCTCGATGTCGATTTCCCGATCATCGAGGTCGCCTTCCCGTAGTTTTTTGCGCAACAACTGCCGGGTAGTAGAGTCCGCTTCTTTCGGCGATGTGCTGCTTTGGGGGTTGTCGGTGGATGTTCCATCTCTCGCTGGAGTTAGCAGTGCATCCAGGATTCTTTCTTCCGCGGCATCGCTGGCGCGTTGCGATACTTTATCCATTTCCTGTTCGCGCAAAAGCTTCACTGCATTTTCTGCGAGGTCGCGGACAATGGATTCTACATCGCGTCCGACGTAGCCCACCTCGGTAAACTTGGTTGCCTCTACTTTAATGAAAGGTGCGTTGGCAAGTTTAGCCAGCCGACGGGCAATTTCGGTTTTACCTACACCGGTTGGTCCAATCATCAAAATGTTTTTAGGTGTTACTTCAGCGCGGAGTTCTTCATCCAGTTGCATGCGCCGCCAGCGGTTGCGCAGTGCTATGGCGACGGCGCGCTTGGCGGCGTCCTGTCCGATAATGTGCTTATCTAGTTCGTGGACAATCTCGCGGGGCGTCAGGTTGGATTGAAGTGAGGGGTGTTGTGATATGGAATTTGGCATGAGTACTTCTCGTTTCGTCCGATCTTGTTGGTTTGGCTTTACAGGCCCTTATTCACAACTCAATTCTTCGATAGTTCGGTTTTCATTAGTATAGATACAAATGTCAGCGGCAATCTGCAGGCTTTTTTCAACGATTTCCCGGGCGTCCATTTCGGTGTTATCCAGCAAGGCCTGAGCGGCAGATTGGGCAAAGGGGCCGCCAGACCCAATAGCGATTAGGTCGTTTTCTGGCTGTATAACATCGCCGTTACCAGTGATAATAAGAGAAGCTTCTTTGTCTGCGACTGCTAGTAAGGCCTCCAGGCGGCGCAGCATACGATCGGTGCGCCAGTCCTTTGCAAGCTCCACTGCTGCGCGAACCAGGTTGCCTCGGTGTTCCTCTAACTTAGCCTCGAAGCGTTCAAACAGGGTAAAGGCATCTGCCGTGCCGCCAGCGAATCCGGCAATGACCTGGTCTTTATAAAGGCGGCGTACCTTGCGAGCATTACCTTTCATAATGGTATTGCCAAGGGTGACCTGGCCATCACCACCAATCACTACAATGTTGTTGCGTCGCACGGATAAAATAGTAGTGCCACGATATTGTTCCACTGTTGCATTCTCCCCTTTGTCTGTCGATCTGGCTTTAAGTAATGAAGGCTAGATCATAGTGAGGGCGCTGAGGTAGAAATTCAATGACTCTTCTGCGCTTGGTTCTATCACTTTGGCTGGTTAAACTCCCTGCAGCGATTTGGGGGTCACTATTTGGAATATTGCGTGTTGAAAAGTCTTATTTTGGAAAGCGGTAGTTTGGAGTGTGTCGTTTGAGCGACAGTGAGCGTCCAGACAAGCCGCAGCTTGTGGACGAGGCCCCACACCCAGCGACTGGTCGCGGTTTGCTTCGCTCCAGCAGCGTGGTAAGTGCGATGACCATGATTTCGCGCGTATTGGGGCTAGTCCGCGACATGGTGTTTGCCCGAGTGGTCGGAGCTGATGGTTTGGCCGATGCCTTTTTTGTGGCTTTTAAAATACCTAATTTCCTGCGTCGCCTGTTTGCCGAAGGCGCGTTTAATCAGGCTTTCGTGCCCGTGTTGTCGGAGTATCGACAACAGGGTAGTCACGTTGCTGTGCGTGCACTTATCGACCGGGTATCTGCCGCTTTGGGTTCAGT
>JAUUYV010000027.1 GCA_030590275.1 Porticoccaceae bacterium | reverse complement strand
TGGCAATCATTTGCCGGGAGTGTTCTCCAGGGCCGCTCTAATGCTTTCTACTCGGCGGCGGTTGGTGCCTAAATCGGAATGGCCTACCCGAGAAGCCGATCGCACTTCTACCGGTTTGCCTTCGGCCAGCAAAAACTCCACATCGTCCACATAGCGCATGACGCGCGTGGTAAACGTCACCCAGATATAGTTGGCGGTTTTTTCTTTTACTTCAGTTCTCGGCATGCCAGCTAGCACACTTAATAAAGTTGTATGTTGTGTCGCTATGTCTCCGGCTAAAGAAAGTCCTGCGATTAAATGCCCGGGGTCCGTAGCCTGGCTACTGACACAATTGGGTGAACCTGGGCAGGGGGCTAGCCTGCCATTGGCAATAGTTTCAGCAGATGGGCCAGCACTGGCATTAAGCGCCCATAAAGATGAAATTAGCCCGGCGACCAGGGTGGTGAAAGAAGAGCGCGTGTTATTCATGATATTGGTATCCACAGTTAGATTTATTATTGGGATGTAATCCGAGTTTGTAGAGGGAGATGCCTTCAAATAAAGATGCTGGCGTACGGCTTTTCAACTTAAGTTTTTAGTTCTGGCTTCCCGTTCAGGTTTGCATTTCGAAGCTATGCACCCACACCAGATGATTTTCATTCCATTCCATGCCTGGGTGCATTCGAATAATGAGATCTTTATAGGCTGCCAGGTCTGCATAACCCTCAGCCTTAGCGTCAGTGTCTGTCATTTCTCCAAGCCCCTGGCGGGTGAGGGTGGTCAGCAGGAAAGTTTGATCGCCAAGTTCGAATGTTTCACCTGGGTAGCCGTAAACGCCATCCCTTCGCTGTTGTGTTTTACGGCCCTCGAGCGCAGCGCTTACTAATTTAGCGTTGCGGACTAGCCGGTCAATAGAGCAGTTTTTTTCAGGGTAGTTAGACATAATAATAGCTTTTTGAAGAGTAAAGGTTCTTGTGGATGCTGACAGTGCTCGCTTATCTCCGGGTGACATATCGTTAGTTCATATCGTGGTGATAAACAGCTTATTCGGTGTTCAGAGCCAAAGGTCTAAATCGCAAGCAATAATATTGCGCTGAATTTCGCGACTCGCTTACTGTAAATTATACTGGAGATAACCTTCCTTCGGACTTTAAGTTTCTTTGTATCCAGGTTTAGCGCTGTTAGCATGGCGCGTCTGATTAATTAAGGCCATTTGTAATTCGAGTGGCACCTACATTTTCGATGTAATTAAATTGCAATAACCAGGGAGAGAAAACATGGCAATTCGATACGACGAGCGGGTAGCTGTTGTGACCGGTGCAGGAGCGGGTCTTGGCCGCAGTCATGCATTATTACTGGCGAAAGGCGGTGCTAAGGTTGTGGTCAATGATCTTGGCGGTACTGTCGAGGGTAAAGGAGGCTCCCATGCGGCGGCGGACAAAGTAGTCGAGGAGATTCGTTCTGCCGGTGGTGAGGCGGTACCTAATTACAATTCCGTGGCGACTCCAGAAGGAGGTCAGGGCATTATTCAGGCAGCTCTCGATGCCTACGGAAAAGTGGATATTCTGGTGAATAACGCGGGCAACAACATAGAGAGTAGTTTTCGCAAGATGTCGGTAGAGGACTTTATCGCCGTGGTCGATGTGCATTTGATGGGTGCAGTTTATTGCACCCAGGCTGCCTGGCAGGGCATGCTCGACCAACAATATGGTCGTGTGGTGATGACTACGTCGGCAGCGGGACTTTACGGTGGCCATGGTTTAAGTAACTACGCAGCCGCCAAAATTGCTCTGGTGGGCTTGATGAATACCCTGAAGCTGGAAGGACGCAACAAGAATATTACCGTTAATTCCATTGCCCCGATGGCCAGTACTCGTATGTCGGTGGATGCCATGGACGATAAAACCGGGCCACTGCTTAAGCCGGAGTTTGTATCGGCGATAGTTGGTTTGTTCTGTTCGGAAGATCATACGGGCACTGGAGACATTATTTCTGCGGGTGCAGGCTACTATTCGAAAATTGGCGTTCTCGAGGGAGCAGGAGTGCTTTTTGGTTCTGAAGCTCCACCTTCGTCCGATGATCTGGCAGCACGTTACGAGGAGATCTGTGATTTGAGTGATGCTAAGTCTTACGGCGATGCTTTTGAATCGGTTGCGCTCAACATGCGCAGGGTGCTCAAAAACGCTGGCACTTAATCAGCGGTTCCCTAAGGAAGCCCGGGGTTCTATCGCGAATGCCTTTAAGCTTTTGTGGGCTGGGTTTTTTGCTTTCCTACTGGGCCAAAGAGCAGTAGAATTGCCGCCCTTTTTTGCCGCCCTGCGAGGATCGTCTCCCAGGACACAGAGAGTGCCTATGAAGACCGCTGCGAAACCCCAACGTAAGCCGCTAAACCCCAACTTTTCCTCGGGCCCCTGTAGTAAGCGTCCCGGTTATAAGTTGGCGCAGCTCGATACCGAGGCCCTGGGTCGTTCCCATCGTTCCGGTGTGGGTAAGGCAGCGTTAGCAAAGGTTTGCGCGGATACGGCGGAAATACTCGGTTTGCCAGAGGGTTATCGGGTCGGCGTGGTACCTGCATCGGATACTGGTGCGATGGAAATGGCTATGTGGTCATTGCTGGGACCGCGCCCAATTGATGTGTTTGCCTGGGAATCTTTTGGCAAAGGCTGGGTGACGGATATTCGCGATCAGTTAAAGTTGGAAGCGCTTAATGTTTATACCGCTGACTACGGTCAGTTGCCGGACATGCAGCAGGCGGATCCCCAGCACGACGTGGTGTTTACCTGGAATGGGACGACTTCCGGGGTAAAAGTGCCCGATGGCGACTGGATCAGTGATGAGCGGGATGGTCTGGTTATTTGCGATGCGACCTCTGCTGTCTTTGCCATGGATCTTTGCTGGGATAAGCTCGATGTCGTAACCTTTAGCTGGCAGAAAGCCCTGGGTGGGGAGGGTGCACATGGCATGTTGGTGCTGAGTCCTCGAGCAGTAGAGCGCTTACAAAGTTACAGTCCGCCCTGGCCGCTACCAAAAATATTTCGTTTGACCAAGAAGGATGAGTTAATCGAAGGTGTGTTTCGCGGTGAAACTATTAATACACCTTCTATGCTATGTGTCGCGGATTATCTCGATGCCCTGGCTTGGGTTCGAAGTCTCGGTGGAACAAAGGCGGCCATCGCTAAATCCCAGGCCAACTTAAAGGTGATCGAAGCCTTTGTGTCGGAGAATGACTGGATTGATTTTCTTGCGGTTAACCCGGACACACGCTCTAACACCAGTGTGTGTCTGGTTGTGGATGCGGCGGATGATCAGGTCAAGGCAATAGCGAAGTTGCTAGACACTGAAGGCGTAGCCTACGATATTGGTGCCTATCGGGATGCTCCGGCAGGCCTGCGAATTTGGTGTGGGGCGACCGTCGAGGCCAGCGATCTGGAGGCCTTGATGCCCTGGTTAAGCTGGGCTTACGGTCAAAGTGTTTCGTAGTTGCATAGGCACGGACGCCGGATACGTAGAAGGATGCCGGATAATAGCCGGGCAATTTAATATTCATTAGGAAATAAGCAGAAAGAATCATGTTTAAAATACGGACCTATAATCAAATATCCAGTAAGGGCCTAGATC
Organism: Porticoccaceae bacterium; assembly: GCA_030590275.1. The sequence goes on along the minus strand of JAUUYV010000027.1, from coordinate 6,429 downwards.
GCTTCTCTCGCGAGCGCTATGAAGTAGGTGCGGATATTGATACACCGGAAGCTTTTATTCTGCGTAGCCAGAAACTTCATTCAGAGTCGGTGCCGGAGACGTTGCTGGGAGTGGCGCGAGCGGGAGCTGGCGTAAATAATGTGCCAGTGGCGGACTATAGCGAGCGAGGGATTGTGGTCTTCAATTCGCCGGGAGCGAATGCTAACGCGGTTAAGGAGCTTGTGGTTACCGGTTTGCTGATGGCTTCGCGGGATATTTTTACCGGCATGAACTACGTCCAGGGTTTGACTGATATCACCGATGCCGGCGAGATGGCCGCACTGCTGGAGAAAGAGAAAAAACAATTTGCGGGTAGCGAATTAGCCGGAAGGACATTGGGTGTGGTGGGCCTGGGGGCTATTGGAGCGGTTGTTGCCAATATGGCGCTTCAGTTGGGTATGAAGGTGGTAGGTTATGATCCTGCGTTATCAGTGGAGGCAGCGTGGCGCTTGTCCAGCAGCGTTGAGAAAATGGACAATCTGCAAAGCTTACTCGCCCGCTCTGATTACGTGACTCTTCACGTGCCTGCGCTAGAAGTTACTAAGCACATGATTAATTCTGAGACTCTTCGTGGCTTAAAAAGCGGCGCTGCACTGCTAAATTTTGCTCGCGAGGAAATTGTCGATACCGGCGCTGTGGTTGCTGCACTTGAAAGTGGTCAGTTGCGTCGGTTTGTTACTGACTTTCCGGTGCCATCGTTATTGGGCCGAGATAATGTTGTTGCGATGCCACATATTGGCGCGAGTACCGAGGAAGCAGAAGAGAATTGTGCGGTTATGGCAGCAGATCAACTGATGGACTTTCTGGAAAACGGCAATATTCGCAATTCGGTTAATTTCCCCACTACGACTATGGGTCGTAATGGTGGCCATCGAATTACTGTCAGTAACGCCAATGTACCAAAAGTGTTGAGTCAGGTGCTGGCGGTGATTTCCGATTGTAATAACAATGTCATCGATCTGGTTAACAAGAGCCGGGGTGATGTTGCTTACAATATTGTCGATGTGGAAGAAGTCCCCGATCAGCGCATTGTTGCTGCTATTGAGGAGATTGAGGGTGTTAAAAGAGTGCGCCTGGTTTGAAGGCAATGGCGACGGGCCTTGTCTTAACTCGTTGGATCTGTAGTGTCTTCCTCCTGTAGCCTGGTGGCTTCTCGATGAATATTGTCGAGAAGTTCTGCTGTAGGATCAAAATCTTCTGCACGTACCAGGGAATGCAATAGTTGCACTTTCTTATCCAGGTCGCCCAGACGGTAAACTGCTGCAATACCGGTAAGCTGATGGCAAAACTCGCCCATGGCATGTGCATCTTTGTTGCGTAGTGCAAGGCGAATGTTTTCAAGCAGATGATAAATTTCTGAAAAATAGTGCTGTTTAGGGATACTGGAAGAGCTGCCAAGCATGTGAGGTGAGGGCGAGCTCTTGCGTCCCGATAATTCGAAGAGTGCTGCTAGTAACTTGTGTTCGTCAAAGGGTTTGTTGACGATGCGCTCGATACCGAGTGGTTTGAGTTCTTCCCTTTCATCGATGAGAGCATCGGCGGTTAAAATAATAACGGGGGTTTTTCTATTCGGATTATCGCTTTGGCGAATCTGGCGGATGGCTTCTATACCGGTGATTTCTGGCATGTGCAGGTCGACCAGTAATACATCGTAGCGCTCTTGCTGGCAGGCAGCGATAGCTTCGCGCCCATCTCTTGCTTCAGAGTATTGGGCCCCGGCCCGCTCGAGAAGCGTGCAAAGTAGCAGACGGCTAAATTCGTTATCTTCAGCCACTAGTGCAGAAATACCGCGTAAATCCTCTTGCTTCTCGTTCTCATTGTTGGATTGTTTAGGTCCGATAAGAAATGTTTCGAGTTCTTTAAATCCCACAGGTTTAGCAATAAAGGTAGCAGTCGGGTGCTCGTGGACCAGGTCTAGCTGCTCGCGGATAATTTGCAGTGGTGCCTGAACGAGCACGGGGCAGGCGGCGGTATCGATAATGAATTCTAGCGCCCTGACCTGCGCTTGTTTGGCCTCATTCAATGACCAGTTTACAACGACAGCTACCGGTTTTTCGTCGATGAGGGCGTCTACCATGTCATCAAAGGATGTGACTTCCATGATTTCTGCTGTTAGGCGGGCCAGTAGGTTGCGGCTTGCACTCCGGCTACGATCATCAATGTCATAGAGCAGTACCGGGCCCGGGATGTTGGCCAGGTTACTAGCAGGCGCTTGCTGGTTTAAGGGAATGCTTACCCTGAACAACGAACCGCCTTCTTCCGTGCTGGTGAGTTGTATGTCTCCTCCTAGCATATCCAGGTAGGATTTGACGATGGGTAATCCCAGTCCTGTGCCTCCGAAGCGCCGAGCGATGGTGGTGTCGGCCTGTTTAAAGGCTTCAAAGATTTGTTCCTGGAGGTTGGGATTAACGCCGATGCCGGTGTCGGCAACCGAGATCACCAGTGTGTTGTTCTGTGTTCCCCCATTTTTGTCGAGGCTCTCCAGTGAAACCTTTATCGAGACATAGCCCTGTGCAGTAAATTTGATGGCATTACCGACCAGGTTAGCAACGATTTGTCGCACCAGCATGGCGTCGCCAATTAAGTGCTCGGGTACGTTTAAGGCGAAATCAAGATAGAGTTCGACACCTTTTTCGTGGGCGGTGGGAGCCAGCAGCTGGATGGGTTGTTCGATACATTCAAATAGCTTGTAGGGTTCGTTGTTTAGCACCTGAGTACTGGACTGGAGCTTGGTGAATTCAAGGATATCGTTAATCATCGTTAGCAGCTGAGCTGACGCTCGATCGATAATCTGGCAATAATTCATATCGCTGGGGTTTTGGGAAGATTGCTCCAGAAGCCGTACAAAGCCTTGAATGGAAGTCAATGGTGTACGCAACTCGTGGCTCATTCGGGCGAGAAAGTCGCTTTTGCTCTGGTTTGCAAGTTTGGCTTCTCTAGTGACGTCTCGAAGCTCTGCGTTTTTGTTTCGCAAATCCTTCAGGGCCCTGGTTAGCTCTGATGTGGCAGTACCGACCCTTTGTTCCAGGTTGGACTGGCTGCGTTTAACGGATTTTGCGAGGTGGTTGATACCCATAGCTAAAACGGATAGTTCATCTTTGGTGGTAGGAACCGCTCTGGCTTCCAGGTCGCCCTGCTCCAGGGCGCCAACGGTATGGGTGAGTTTCTGGATAGGAGTGATTACCGAACGGGCCAATGCAAGCGCCATTAAAAAAGCGGTTCCCAGGACTCCTGCACCAATACCTATGCTCGTGAAGAGTATGTCTGTCTGTTGTTTTATAGCATTGTTAGCGTCTATCGCGACTACAACCCAACCCAGGATTTCTTTGGCAACAAGAAGTTCTTCGTTACCAGGGTAATCTTCCACTTCGACTATCGTGGTGTAGATCGGTTCTTCGAATAATAAGAAATGCTCGTGTGCTCGGGGAGTGTGATTCAGGGGGGCAGGTAGCAGGGGTAAATCAGAACGTGGAAAAGAGGCGCTGGCCAATAGTATTTCGCGGTTATTGTCGAGAAAGGCAACGCCACGGATATTGGGCATTTGCTCGATGGATTGAGCAGTACTTACAAGTAATGAGCGATTGCCGGTAAAAAGTGCGAAATCTGTGGTACGGGAGAGATGTTCTGCGATGCGGTGGCCGGACTCGTCCAGCATAGCTTTGATATCGGTTTGTCGATTATAGATGTGTGTGGCGGTCAATAAACCGGTAATTAAAAACAGGGGAAGCACCCCAATTATCAGTAATCGGGTTTGTAAACTTTGCCCTACGGCCTTGCGGATCTGGTTCATTGCGTTTGAGCCAAAGCAGCTTCGTACATCCTGTACAGCGCTGCGTCATCCGGTAACTCGATGTTCAGTGCGTTGGCAACGCTGGGATTAGTGCGCAAAGTGAAGTAACGGGGGGAGTGGAGACCAGCTTCAAGCTTCCCTTGCCTGGTCAAGGCTGTTGCCGTCATTTCCGCGCCGTGGCGACCAATATTGCTGGGGCTGGAGTAAATAGAGGCCAGCGCACCTGCATCAGTATAGGCTTTGGAGAAACCGATCACTGGAGTATTACTACGATAGGCTAAATAGAGCACCCATTTGGCAGTGGCCCGGTTGAATGTTGCGCTATCGGGCAGCGCTATAAATACATCATTGTTTTCAATGAGTGGCGACATAAGGGTTATTGGGTCATCTTTTTCCCTTAGGATCTCTGTGTCCAGTGAAAGCTTGAGACCTTTTGCCGTTCGTTTCAGTTGGTTCTGATTTTGGCCGGAACCGGGACTCAGTACTGTCGCAACGTGGCGTGCCTGCGGAGCGAGTATCTGCGCCAGCAGCATAATACGGTGGGGGGCCTGGTCGAGTATAACTGCGGCTGTCTGCGGCTTTTGGGAATCATTTGCCAGGCGCTGCCAGGCGCCATTGGTAAGAAACAAATTGAGGGTTTTTCCAGTATGGACCTTTTGCGCGAATTCGGCGGCAAGCGTTCCAATGGTGACGACAATGTCTTCAGACCAGGGCGGAGGTTCGCCGGCGGCGGAGGTGTTGTCGTCCACTACGGTAACCCGGATGATGGTATCTGGCGAAAGGCCGAGTAAGCAATCGGTGAAGCTAGTTTGTGTCTCGCGGTAATAGCTTTCTGCACCAGAAACTAGAAGTCGAACGGAACCTGCTTGTACAGGGGCGAAGCACAATAGGGGGGTAATAGCCAAAAAGCTAAGAATAGTGATAAAAAGAGAGGGGATGATCTTGCAGGACCGTTTGGTCAAGCCCTCTCTGGTTTTAAGCGCCAACAATTTCGCTGCATCCTTCCCTTGGTATATAAATGGCCGTACTGGCATTTAAGCAGCCAGGGTGGGTTCCATATCTTTTTGTTTTTCAACAAAAAACTATTACCCTGGGAGGCTATTACTGAGAAGTCTAGCAATTGATCAGGGGTTTAACCAGCTTAGCTCTCGGACAGAGCGCAGCCGGAAAAGTAAATCGATAGCCGATTACTGACAGGTTCTCAGGGGCCGTGTACCATGCCATTCCTTCGTATGATGGGCGTAAGCATTGCAAAATGAGCGAAATTTATTTTGTTCGTCATGGCCAGGCCTCGCTGGGTGCTAAAAATTACGACCAGCTTTCTGACCTCGGTTGGGAGCAGGCACGTTGGCTAGGTCAACATCTCCGCGAACGTGATCTGTCCTTTGACCGCGTAATCGTCGGCGATATGCGCCGCCACAAAGAAACCCTACAGGGTATCGGTGAGGGTATGAGTATCGATTACGAGCCTGTGGTTGACCCCCGTTTTAATGAATTTACCTTCCGGCCGGTCATGGGCCTCTATCAGCAGCTCAATAAACCTGGTGCTGATGAACCGAAAACCGCACGGGAATTTATGGGTATCTTGCGCGAGGTTATGGAGGCCTGGATCGTTGGTGAGCTGGATGAAGAACTACAGAAATATGACCAAACCAAAGGCGTAACCACCGAAAGTTGGGAGCAATTTAATCAACGAGTAGTAGCGGGCCTCGATGAAGCGCGGCCTGAATCCAGCGGAGAGAGGGTTCTGATCGTATCGTCTGGAGGCCCCAAGTCTTTGGCGATGAAACACGTCATGGGTTTGTCGAACGATGCAACTATCGAGCTCATGCTACAAATTCGTAATACCTCGGTGACCCGCTTTTTAAGTAATACTGAGCGCTTGACGCTACGGGCCTTTAATGGGTTAGGTCATATGGAGCGAACAGATCGTCAGCACGCGATTACCATGGTGTAAAAGTAGCGGGCTTTGTTTTGGGGGGCGTGTTTGGGATAGTGTGTTTCAGCGTGGCGCGGTGCAAGTAAGAATTTTTGTGTTTCTATTTAATAATAGAGAGTTGAGATAAGAGGAAGTGCCAGTATGAATTTTGATGTTTCTGAAAAGGCCGAGGAGCTGAAACTGCGTTTAGAGCAGTTTATGAATAAAGAGATTTATCCAGTAGAGCGAGAGTTTCACGAATACATGGAAACTGTCGACAATCCCTGGGTAACACCGCCGATCTTGCAAGACCTTAAAGCAAAAGCGCGGGCCGCCGGGCTTTGGAATCTGTTCCTGTCCCCCCATGAGGGTTCGGACGGGCTGAGTAATGTCGATTACGCGCCGCTGGCAGAGATTATGGGCCGGGTGCTCTGGGCTCCTATCGTGTTTAACTGCAACGCGCCCGATACCGGCAATATGGAAGTGTTTATTAAATATGGCAGCGAAGCACAGAAGCAGCAGTGGTTGGAACCATTGCTGGCCGGCGAAATTCGCTCCTCTTTTGCGATGACCGAGCCCGACGTTGCCAGTTCTGATGCGACCAATGTGCAGTGCTCTATTACCAAAGACGGCGACGAGTATGTCGTTAACGGTCGCAAGTGGTTTATCACCGGCATCATGC
>JAUUYV010000085.1 GCA_030590275.1 Porticoccaceae bacterium | reverse complement strand
TTAAAACAGTCACTGTATTATTAAGCCCCGTGCTAGCATAAACCTCTACCCCACTACCCTATAAGGTAGAGCAGTCCTCTTGTTACTACCTACCTCTTTAACTCTCCCCTTTAACTCCGTCTACCCAATTACCTCGTAATGGCTGATACCAACACCGTGGAACAAGGCCCAGCACCCGAGACCGTGCCAGCCGCTTTGGACGATCACGTCTCACTACGCACCTGGTTTACTGTGTGGGGTAGTGTGATTGGTGCCTTTATCGCCGTATTAAACATCATGATCACTAATGCCTCCCTTAAAGATATCCAGGGCGCGTTATCGGCAACTTTGCAGGAAGGCTCATTTATTTCCACGGCCTATCTCACCGCTGAAGTCATCGTAATCCCCCTGACCGGCTGGTTCTCGATGGTATTTGGTTTACGTCGCTTTGTATTATGGGCCTCGGCAATATTTATGGTTGCCACCCTGGCCTGCGCCCTCGCGTGGAACCTGGAATCAATGTTGATATTCCGAGCCCTCGCGGGGCTAGCCGGCGGCACCTTCATTCCCATGTCCTTTGCCGTTATCCTGACTTTATTACCGCCCAGCAAGCAGCCCCTGGGTATCGCCATGTTTTCTCTGACCGCCACTCAGGCGCCATCTCTGGGTCCAACTATCGGCGGATACCTCACTGAAAATATGGGCTGGCAGTCTATTTTCTATATGCAAATGGTACCCACCGCTCTGATGTTTGCCATTCTCTGGTGGGGTCTTCAGCGCTCATCGAGCCAGCTAAAACTACTAAAAGGCGGCGATTGGCCGGGAATAGTAGCCCTGTCTATCGCACTCGGCTCGATGATCATTATGCTTGAAGAAGGCAACCGACTGGACTGGTTCGAGTCGGATTTTATATTCCGCGGATCAATGCTTGCAGGGGCCTGTTTTCTGATCTTTCTGTACCGACAACTCTGGGGAAAAAACCCGTTTATTAACGTCCGTTTATTTGCCCGCTGGAATTTTTCAATGGCCAATATTATTGGCGTTATCCTGGGCCTGGGTCTCTATGGTTCAATATTTATAACGCCCCTGTATCTAGCCCAAATCCAGGACTACAACGCCTGGCAAATCGGTGTCACCATGATGTGGTTTGGTTTTCCTCAGTTGCTGATGGTACCGCTTCTGGTACGCCTGATGAAAACCACAGACCCACGCCACCTGATCGCCTTCGGCTGTATCATTTTTGCCTTGAGCTGCCTTATCAATATCCACATGAGCGCAGATGATGCTTACGAGCAATTATTACTGGCAAACTTTATCCGCGGTATCGGACAACCCCTGCTTTCTATTCCGCTGGCAGTCATGGCCACTGTGGGTATCGAGAAAGCCCAGGCGGGTTCGGCATCCGGGCTTTATAACCTAACCCGTAATTTAGGCGGTGCAGTCGGTATTGCATTTCTCGCCACTTTTTTATCCATTCGACAGCAATTTCACTCCAGCCATATTGTTGAGCATATCTCACTGTATAATCCTGCCACCGTCGCGCGCATCGACACTCTGAAAGGCTATTTCAGTGGCTATGGAGCCGACCCAATACTCGCGCAGGAACAGGCTTTGAGAACCATCGATGCGGTGGCACGACGGGAAAGCCTGATCATGGCCTACAACGATGCATTTTATGTCATCGGCGCAGCCTTCCTGGTAGGTGCGGTGGTCACGTACATGATCCGTAAACCTCAATAAGCATTCAGACATGCCGTACATATACCATATATAGAACCACTCAAAACCAGCCACCAAAGCCACCTGACGACTTACTCCAGAGTGTTACATAACGAGAACCTTGTCACTTTTTCCCCCATCGTTTCTGTCATACTCGCGTTCTCTGTCGAACCTAGATGTTTCCTTCGAGAATGCCCCCTACAACAAACGATCCGAACACTGCACTCCAACCGGTAGATAACATCGAGGCTTTGTGGCAGGTCATCCACGCACTATCCCTGGAAACAGATTTTAATCGCTTTTTCCGTAAAGCGGCAGAAACTGCGGCTGGCTTATTAGGAGGCGATGCCGCGGCTCTGGTCACGATTAATGATAAAAATCAGCTGGAATACAAATTCTTCCAGGGACCAGCGGAAGATGATGAGGCGCGCTTTAACGGATATACCCTGGCCAAACATCAGGGTTTAAGTGGCAAAGCTCTAAAAGAACAGAAGCCAGTTTTCACCGCGGATTACCCTTCTCATCCACAGGCAATCGAAGAATTTATCGAGCTCGGGGTACGGTCAAGCCTCGCCATACCTATCGTGGCATCCGGCAGTGTAATCGGAGTGCTTTCGATATCCTGGTTCGAACATCACGCCGTTGAACCCAGTGGTCACGACATCGCTCTCGCCGAAACCATCGCATCGCAAATCGGCCTGGCACTAGAGCGGAATCAACTCGAAGAACACCTGACCTATCGCGCCAACCATGACGACTTAACCAAACTACCAAGCCGAGGGTATTTCTTCTCTCGACTGGAAGATTGTCTGGATAACGCCAAACGTAACGGGCACTTGTTTGCTTTAATGGTCATAGACCTCGATGGCTTTAAAGCGGTAAATGACCAGGCAGGACACGCAACTGGAGATGAACTGCTGTGCACCGTTGCACTGCGACTAAACTCAATAATACGTAACGGGGACGTAGTGGGTCGACTCGGTGGTGACGAGTTTGTGGTACTCGTAGAATATGAAAAGTGGCCCGACGAGCCTATGGCAGTTGCCCAACGCATCCTCAAAGAATTAAGCATCGAAATACCCGGAACAAAAGAAACAATAATGGTAACCCCAAGCATCGGCCTGACCACATTCCCAGAAGATGCTACTGACGCCAGTGCCCTGCTGAAAAATGCCGATTTGGCTATGTACCAGGCAAAACAACAACACGGTGGCAACCAGGTATGTTTGTACAATCAGGATACCGCAGTCATTGTCCGTAAACGCAAAACGATGATTGCCGATGTTGCCAGCGCATTAAAGAACAATGACCTGATCGTTCAGTATCAACCGATAGTAAACGTCGAAAACAATCAAGTTTCAGCCGTCGAGGCACTGATCCGGTGGCAACTTGCCGATGGATCAATCCGCGATGCCAAGGACTTTATTCCCACAGTTGAGCGCCATGGCCCTCAACTGACCCTCCAGCTCGGTCGCCATGTGCTACGCACAGCCATGCAGCACACCCTGCTGTGGCAAAAAAACGACTTCCTGGTAGACGTCACGGTGAATATTTCAGCTAGAGAGTTTCTCGGGGAAAGTTTCTTACCTTCATTGGAATCGCTACTTCGAGAAAATAGGGAGTTCCCAGTAGACAGACTTATCCTCGAGGTCAATGAAACAGGAGCTCTCGAAGACACAGCCCGGGCTTCTCGCATCATGAACGCCTGTCGCAACCTGGGAGTTCGCTTCAATATCGACAATTTTGGCAACGGGCCTGCTGCTCTCTCCTGCTTGCGAGAATTACCCATCGACTTTATCAAAATAGACAGAAGCTTTATCCACGGTATCGTAGATAGCAAACGCGATAAAATTGTAGTCGATGCCATCCAGACTCTAGCCCAGGCCTATGGCACTGGAGTCATTGCTGACGGCGTAGAAACCGTCGAACATCTAAAAATACTGAAAGAGCTTGGCTGTTATCTAATGCAAGGTAACTACTTCAGCAAAGCGTTATCGGCGGAACAAATCGCGGAACAGCTTCAGGAGCAAGGTCTGACCCGGGAAACTTTACTCCATTAAATATTTGACCAACAACCTTTAGCTTTATAGACAAAGAAGACAACAACGACCCAGAGACTGTCGACACCCCCTGACATTAGAGAGAGACCTTCAGTCGCTCTCTCTTTAATAAGAACGCGGCAAACCCAACACTCGCTCGCCAATATAATTGAGTATCATTTCATTATTCAGAGGCGCGGTCTTAAACAAGCGGGCCAGGGGATAAATATCAAATATCCCATATTCTTTAGTGAAACCGTTACCCCCAAAACACTGCAATGACGCATCTACCGCGTGGATCGCTGCTTCCGACGCTGCATATTTCGCCATATTGGCTTCCCCACCACATTCCAGGCCCTGGTCAAATAACCAGGCGGCTTTACGCGTCATTAAAGAGGCCATTTCGATCTCGGTTTTGGCCTTCGCCAGGGGATGCTGCAAAGCCTGGTAAGCACCAATAGGGCCATTAAACACGGTACGCTCACAGGCATAGGCCACTGCTTTTTCCATGGCGAACCGGCCAATACCACTACCAATGGCGCCCACCAACATGCGCTCCGGATTAAGGCACTTAAAGAGAATATCAAAGCCTTTATCGACTTCGCCCAGGACATTTTCCGGCCCTAATTCGACATCATCAAAGAACATCAGGTATTGGGTTTCCGGCAAAGGTATGCTGACCGGGATGGGCTGCATCTCGATACCCTTCGCTTTGGTATCCACAATAAACAGAGTGAAACCATCAGTCTTGCGCTCCACCTCGGAAAGTGGCGTGGTTCGCGTAACCACCAAGGCATAATCGGATTCGAGAGCGTCCGTAATAAACGTTTTACTGCCAGTCAGTTTAAACCGACCATCAGCGGTCGGCCTGGCTACGGTGGTAGCCTTTATGGTATTGGTCCCCGCATCCGGCTCGGTAATAGCAAAACAAAAGCGAATATCACCGCTACAGGCTGCGGGCAGATAGTTTTGTTTTTGCTCTTTGGTACCGTGGTTAGACAACATAGAAAGAGACATACAGGCACCTACTATCAAGCTTAGTAGCGGTATCCCCTGATTGCCAAGCCCTTCCTGAAACAGGGCCATTTCGAACATGCCCAGGCCAGAGCCACCGTATTGTTCTGGCACCATGAGGCCTACAAATCCGTCGGCGGCAATCTGACTGTACATATCCTCAGGAAAAGCGCGGCGCTCCGCATGTTCCATCCAGTAAGCACGATCGTAAGTTTTAGCAAGACTATCGCCATACTTATAAATCATGTTTTGTTCGTCAGTGAGCAAAAAATCCACGTTTTATTCTCCTTTACTTCATGTTCAAATACTTCGGATTCAAATACCTTACAACGAGGGCGGGCTATTAGGGCCGCCCTGATCGTTCAAATCCAAATCCAGATTCAACTCCATGTGAATGGGAATCGCTGCAATATTAGCTGCATTGCAGACCCATTGGCAGCTTTCCAACTTAATCGTCAGCAGAAAGATTTTTCCTGCGGTTTTTGGGTGCCGGAAGACCCGCGCACTCAGCGGGCAAATCCTTTTTAAACTTTTCCAGGTCAGGGTCCATCGCCACCCAGGGCTGAGAAAAATCAACCCAGGCATCGAGTGTCGGTTTAAACAACTCGGGGTGATCGAGCGTAGTAGCATAAACCGGCCGCATCGTTTTAACCCGCGTGGTGTGAGCAAATAGAGTGGTTCCGCAGCGCGGGCAAAATCCTCGACTAACCTTATTGCCACTATCACCCAGCTCTGTATATTCACGACATTCACCAGTGATCTCCAGGGCCTCTGTTGGCACCAGCATGACCCCAGCAAAGGCGCCACCAGTAGAGCGTTGACAAGCCCGACAGTGACAATTTGCCTGACCAAAAGGCTGTGCCGTAATGCGATAGCGGATATCGCCACAAAAACAGCCACCTGTTATGGGGAGTTGCACGGGGGATATGACCTCCTGTTCAGTATTGCTTTCCAGATTCTGATAACACGCCCTAGTAAGACCTGGGTAAACCCATCACATGTTCACCAATATAGTTAAGCACCATTTCGTTATTAAAAGGGATCGTTTTCATTAGACGGGCAATTGGGAAAAGATCAAAGATACCGTATTCCTTGGTATAACCGTTGCCACCAAAACATTGCAGTGAAGCATCCACAGCGTTGACACAGGCTTCCGAAGCAGCAAACTTGGCCATGTTAGATTCACCACCGCAGGCCATCTCCTGATCAAACATCCACGCCGCCTTACGAGTTAGTAAAGATGCTAGCTCGATCTCGGTCTTGGCTCTGGCCAGAGGATGTTGCAAAGCCTGGTAGGCTCCGATGGGGCCATCAAACACGGTACGCTCATTCGCGTATTCCACCGCGCGGCCAAGCGCATACCGGCCAAGACCAGAGCAAATGGCTCCCACCAAAATTCGTTCCGGGTTCAAGGCATCAAACAATATATCAAAACCTCGATCAAGCTCCCCTAATATATGTTCAGGTCCCAGCTCGACATCGTCAAAAAACACCTGGTACTGCATTTCCGGGATAAGGACACTTATGGGTATCGGCTGCATTTCGATACCCACGGATTTAGTATCCACGATAAATAGTGTAAACCCATCCGTCTTGCGCTTAACTTCGGTATGAGGAGTGGTGCGCGTCACCAGTAGCATATAGTCGGATTCAAGGGCATCGGTAATAAAGGTCTTGCCGCCATTGAGCTTGAAACGACCATCGGGCTGGGGCTTGGCGACCGTGTTAATACGAATCGTATTGGTGCCTGCATCAGACTCGGTAATACCAAAACAGAACCGTGTTTCACCTCGGGTGGCTGGCGGCAGATATGTTTGCTTTTGCTCTTCAGTGCCATATTTCCCAAGCAGACTTAAACCCATAGTTGCGCCAATCACCAAGCTTAACAGTGGGGTCCCCTGCTCCGAAAGTCCTTCGTTAAACAGGGCCATTTCCTGCATTCCCAAACCCGCACCGCCATAAGCTTCGGGCACCATCAGTCCGACAAAACCATCATCAGCAACCTTCTTATACATTTCCTCAGGAAATTTAGCCGCTTCCGCGCACTCCATCCAGTACTTCCGGTCATAAGTTTTAGCAAGATTTTGACCGTACTCGTAAATCATTTTTTGTTCATCGGACAACTGAAAGTCCATGGTTTCGACTCCTGTATTTGTCGATTTCAGATTACTATTCACCACTTACAAAGTGTTTCAAGTTTCACTCATATCAGGGCCTGTTACTACTCAAACATCGTCCCTGCTTACTTTAGCTAACATCCTCCGCTAAGCTTGTTATGCTCCTAACCACAGGCCACAGTGAACCTTAGAAGGTCGCTGTTGAGCTAACAACACTAATAGACGACCATCAAGTCACAAAGCCGATTCACAAAGCCAAGGCACAAAACCGGTCCACAAAATATAGTTCCGAGCAAACTGCACAGCAAGAACAAGCACAGGGGTTCGCATGCACACCACCA
>JAUUYV010000059.1 GCA_030590275.1 Porticoccaceae bacterium | reverse complement strand
TCGGCTTTAAGTTGCTCGATGATGGAAAAAAAATACGCGTATTCAAGTCCAATGGCGAAAACGTAGACGGTTGAAAGGTTAGATAGAAATGGCGAGGCTCCAGGAAGTTTACAAAAATGAAATTGTCGGCAAGCTCAAAGACGAATTGGGTCTCGGTAATGTTATGCAGGTGCCCAAGATTACAAAAGTCACTCTGAATATGGGAGTGGGCGAGGCGGTCACGGATAAAAAAGTGCTAGAGAGTGCGGTGAGTGATTTAACGGTGAGTGCTGGGCAAAAACCCGTGGTTACCATGGCGCGTAAGTCTATTGCAGCGTTTAAAATCCGCGACGGTTGGCCCGTCGGTTGTAAAGTGACCTTGCGCAGTGAGCGCATGTACGAATTTCTCGAGAGGCTGGTTACTATTGCTATTCCGAGAATCCGGGATTTTCGCGGTATTAGCGCAAAGTCTTTCGACGGCCGAGGCAATTTTTCTATGGGAGTGACGGAGCAAATCATCTTTCCCGAAATAGACTACGACAAAATTGATAAATTACGCGGCCTCGATATTACGATTACGACTACGGCGAGTAATGACGATGAAGGTCGTGCTTTATTGCGTGCGTTTAACTTTCCCTTGAAAGGTTGAGAAGGAATGGCAAAAGTATCAATGATCGAGCGCGAAAAAAAACGTGCTAAAACCGTAGCCAGATTTGCTGAAAAGCGCGCTCGGATTAAGGCGGTTATTAGTGATGTGAATGCATCGGACGATGAGCGCTGGGAGGCTCAGATACAGTTCCAGAAGTTGCCTCGCGACGCAAGCCCAACGCGGCAGCGTCGGCGTTGTCAGATTACTGGTCGCCCTCACGGTGTGTATCGCAAGTTCGGTTTGTGTCGAAATAAACTCAGGGAAGCCGCTATGCGTGGTGATGTCCCTGGCCTGGTTAAGGCAAGTTGGTAGGGCCTGTTAGGTCCCTTATAAGAGACGGGAGTAAAGAAAAACGATGAGTATGCAAGACTCGCTGGCAGATATGCTGACCCGTGTCAGAAATGCCCTTGGTCGTAATAAGGAGACAGTGTCGATGCCGTCTTCCACGCTCAAGGTGGCAGTTGCTGAAGTTCTGAAAGAAGAGGGGTATATAACTGGGTATTCGGTCAGTGATGAGCTTAAAAAGCAATTGACTATCGAGCTGAAATACTTTGAAGGCAAGCCGGTAATCGAGGAAATTGCTCGAGCCAGTCGTCCAGGCCTGCGGCGTTATGCCGGGGTGGAAAGTTTGCCTAAAGTTCGCGATGGACTTGGAATAGTGGTTGTCTCCACCAGTAAAGGGGTGATGACTGATCGAGCCGCCAGAGTTGCTGGAGTAGGTGGCGAAGTTTTGTGTACGGTGTTCTGACGAGAATTTAAATATGTCCAGAGTAGCCAGTAGCCCGGTACAAGTACCAAAGGGCGTTGAAATTAAACTTTCTGCAGAGCAGATCGCTGTGAAAGGCAGTAACGGTGAGTTGAGCATGGCGATACACCATTTGGTGGAGGTCAAGCATGATGATAGTGTCGTCACGTTTGCGGCCAAAAATGGTGACAAGTCATCTAGTGCGATGGCTGGCACCATGCGTGCCTTGGTTAATAACATGGTGGCTGGCGTTAGTCAGGGTTTTGAAAAGAAGCTTACCTTGATTGGAGTTGGTTACCGCGCCCAGTGTCAGGGTAAAAAGCTGAATTTGACCCTGGGATTCTCGCATCCGGTTACTTATGAACTGCCAGATGGTGTGAGTGCAGAGACGCCCAGTCAGACCGAAATCGTGCTGAAAAGTGCAGATAAACAAAAGCTAGGACAGGTGGCGGCCGAAATTAGAAGTTTTAGGCCACCAGAACCCTATAAGGGTAAAGGGGTTCGGTATGCTGACGAACACGTGCGGCGTAAAGAAGCCAAGAAAAAGTAAGCGAGTATACTTATGAGCAACAAAAAAACTTCTCGCATTCGCCGTGCACGTCGTGCCAGGGCGAAGATTCGCGAACTTGGAATAACACGTTTGTGTGTCTACCGAACGCCGCGGCATATCTATGCGCAAGTTATAGAGTCTGCGGAGAACGGCGATGCTGTCATCGTTGCAGCTTCTACACTCGACGCGACTTTACGCAAGAGCACTACGGGCAATGTCGACGCGGCTACAGCGGTTGGCGCATTGGTCGCTGAACGAGCCGTAGCTGCTGGTATCAAGGAGGTCGCCTTTGATCGTAGTGGGTTTAAATATCACGGTCGGGTAAAGGCGCTTGCTGATGCAGCACGTTCCGGCGGTTTGAAATTCTAAAGGGTTAAACCATGGCTAAGAACAACTCTCGTAACGTCGACCCAAATGAAGGGTTGATGGAAAAACTGGTTCAAGTGAACCGAGTTGCAAAAACAGTTAAGGGCGGTCGTATTTTTGGTTTTACTGCCTTAACCGTGGTCGGTGATGGCAACGGCCGTGTTGGTTTTGGTCGAGGTAAAGCGCGCGAAGTGCCTTTGGCTATTCAAAAAGCGATGGAAGCGGCTCGTCGTAATATGATTCAGGTGGATCTCAAAGGTACCACCCTGCAATATGTGATAAAGAGTAAGCATGGCGCTTCAAAAGTCTATATGCAACCTGCTTCTGAGGGTACCGGGGTGATCGCAGGCGGTGCCATGAGAGCGGTATTAGAGCTAGCGGGAGTGCAGAATGTATTGGCTAAGTGCTATGGCTCGACTAACCCTGTTAACGTGGTGCGAGCGACCTTTAAAGGTTTAGAACAAATGCGTTCACCGGAAGGTGTGGCGGCAAAGCGTGGTAAGGCTGTAGAAGAAATACGTGACTAATAGTTATCCCGCCCAGGTCTGTCGGATAGCCGTTGAGCAGGGTGAAGTGTTGGTAAAGGAAAGTTAGACATGGCTAGCAAAATGATTAAAGTAACGCAGACAAAGAGCAGTATTGGCCGCTTGAAATCACATAAAGCGTGTTTGGTGGGCATTGGATTGCGTCGGGTTGGCCATACCGTAGAGGTGGAAGATACTGCCTCGGTTCGCGGTATGGTGAATAAAGTGGATTATATGATCAAGGTCGAGGAGGCTTAAGGTGCGACTTAATACGTTGAGCGCGAGCCCTGGTCGGCTCAAAACGGCTAAGCGTGTCGGACGAGGTATTGGCTGTGGTTCTGGTAAGACCTGTGGCCGTGGTCATAAGGGCCAGAAATCTCGTACTGGTGGCAGAGTTCGTCCCGGCTTCGAGGGAGGGCAAATGCCATTGCAGAAACGCCTGCCGAAGTATGGTTTTACCAGCCGCATTGGTCGTGTTAGCGCTGAAATTCGACTCGCGGAGTTGAATTTGCTCGAGGGTGATGTTGCCGATCTGGACGCCTTGCGCAAGGCAGGTTTGATTAACTGCAGTATTAAGCGTGCAAAAATATTTTTGTCCGGAGAGTTAAAGCGTGCGATCACTGTCAAGGGGCTGGGCCTTACTCGTGGGGCTCGCACGGCGCTAGAAGCTGCCGGTGGCAGAGTTGAAGATTAAATAAGTGGCCAGGAATATGCCATCGGTTGACCCGAAAGGTTTAGGCGAGCTGTGGGCTCGCCTTCGCTTTTTGCTGTTGGCGATCATGATCTACCGTATTGGAACGCATATACCGGTGCCCGGTATTGATCCAGACAGAGTAGCGGCTTTATTCGAACACAATCAGGGTACCATCCTGAGTATGTTCAACATGTTTTCCGGTGGTGCACTGGAGCGCATGAGCATCCTGGCCCTGGGTGTTATGCCCTATATTTCTGCCTCTATCATTATGCAGCTGATGACCGCAGTGACGCCGTCGCTGGAGCAGCTTAAAAAAGAAGGCGATGCGGGGCGACGCAAAATTACCCAGATGACTCGCTACTTCACTCTGGTGCTGGCTTTGATTCAAGGTACAGGTATGACCTTTGGTCTGGCAGGCCAGGGTTTGGCGTATTACCCAGGCCTCACATTTTATGTAACCGGAATTACCTCTTTGGTTACAGGTGCCGTGTTTATGATGTGGCTCGGGGAGCAGATCACCGAACGCGGTATAGGAAATGGCATTTCTATGTTGATCTTTACTGGCATTGTTGCGGGACTGCCGCGTGCCGTTGGGCAGGCTTTTGAGTCAGCTCGTCAGGGAGATTTAAACGTTCTGCTGTTATTGGGTGTGGCGGTATTTGCCATTGGTATTGTTTATGCAGTTGTGCATATTGAGCGTGGTCAACGTCGAATAACGGTAAATTATGCCCAGCGACAGCAGGGTCGGCGGGGGGCTTATGGTCAACAGAGCAGCCACTTGCCGCTGAAGGTTAATATGGCGGGAGTGATACCAGCAATTTTCGCTAGTAGTTTGCTGTTGTTTCCTGCCACAGTGACTCAAATGTTTGGTCAGGGGTCTGGTGCGCCCAGTTGGTTACAGGACGTGGCATTTTTCCTCGGGCCTGGCCAGCCACTGCATTTGTTACTGTTTGCAGGGCTGATTATCTTTTTCTGCTTTTTTTATACCGCTTTGGTGTTTAATCCCAAAGAAGTGGCAGACAACTTAAAAAAGGGCAACGCGTATTTGCCAGGTATTCGTCCCGGAGAGCAAACAGCTACTTACATAGATGGTGTGGTGACGCGCTTGACGGTGATTGGCGGTTTGTATATTGCTGCGGTGTGTGTGATTCCACAGATTCTCACTGCCCATGCCAATATTCCTTTTTACCTGGGGGGTACGTCTTTACTGATCGCGGTTGTAGTGACCATGGACTTTATGGCACAGGTACAGTCGCACTTGATGTCCCAGCAGTATGGCTCGTTGATGCAAAAGTCTAATTTGAAAGGTTATGGCGGCGGGAGTCGCTAGTTAGAGAGGTTTGTTATGAAAGTCAGAGCGTCCGTTAAGAGAATCTGTCGAAACTGTAAAGTGGTTCGGCGTAATGGTGTGGTGCGAGTGATTTGCAGCGTTGAACCCCGGCATAAGCAGCGCCAGGGGTGAAGGGCTGGCTATTGAACTTTAGTGCTTTTGCGATTATCCTGTCGCGCTTTTCCGAATTCGTCGGGTGTGTAAATAGGCGCGAATTGAACGTAATTGGAGTGATGTGAATGGCGCGTATTGCCGGTGTTAATATTCCAGACAACAAGCACGTAGTGGTTTCTTTGACCTACGTTTATGGTGTTGGAAGTCCGCGAGCTAAGCAGGTCTGCGCCCACGCGGGTATTGCAGAAACCACAAGGATAAGTGAGCTAAACGAGGAAGAACTCGATGCGCTGCGTAACGCAGTGGGTCAGTTTACGGTGGAGGGTGACTTGCGCCGTGAAACCAGTATGAATATCAAGCGCTTGATGGACCTCGGTTGCTATCGAGGCATCCGTCACCGTCGTAGTATGCCTCTCCGAGGTCAGCGTACTAAAACCAATGCGAGAACCCGTAAGGGGCCGCGTAAACCCATTAAGAGATAAACTGGCGGCTAACGCACACTGTTATGGCTCAAACATCGAACAAAACCGGTAAAAAGAAGGTAAAGCGCACCGTTATAGACGGCATAGCGCATATACATGCTTCGTTTAACAATACCATTGTAACCATCAGCGATCGCCAGGGTAATGCTTTGTCGTGGGCGACGGCGGGTGGATCGGGTTTTCGTGGCTCGCGTAAAAGTACGCCGTTCGCAGCTCAGGTAGCAGCGGAGCGAGCAGTCCTGGCAGCTCAGGAGTATGGCTTGCAAAACCTGGATGTTGAGGTGAAAGGTCCAGGGCCGGGTCGTGAATCGGCTGTGCGGGCGCTGAATAATGCTGGTTTTAAAATCACCAACATTACGGACGTAACGCCAATTCCCCATAACGGCTGTCGGCCACCTAAAAAGCGCCGCGTGTAAAGAGGAGGTTTATAAATGGCAAGGTATCTAGGTCCAACCTGTAAACTGTCGCGCCGCGAGGGCACTGATCTATTTCTAAAGAGTGGTATTCGTCCTCTGGAATCGAAATGCCGAGCGGAAAGTATTCCTGGGCAACACGGCCAGCGTCGTAGCCGTTTGTCGGACTACGGTGTGCAATTGAGAGAGAAACAAAAGGTACGGCGGCTCTATGGTGTGTTAGAGAAGCAGTTCCGCAACTACTACAAGGAAGCCGCTCGCATTCAGGGCGTGACCGGTGAAAACCTCTTGCAATTACTGGAACAGAGACTCGATAACGTTGTTTATCGCATGGGTTTTGGTTCGACTCGAGCTGAAGCTCGGCAGCTAGTTGCCCATAATGGTGTATTAGTGAATGGCATAAAGGCGAATATTGCATCCTTTAAAGTTAACGAAGGCGACGTAGTTACTATTCGCGAGAAAGCCAAAAAACAATTGCGTATTCAGTCTGCTCTGCAATTGGCAGCCCAGCGCGGTGAAGTGGAATGGTTAGACGTGGATGTTAACAAAATGGAAGGAATCTTTAAGCGAGTGCCCGACCGCGCCGACCTGCCTAGCGAAATCAACGAAAGCCTTATTGTCGAGTTGTATTCGAAATAAGCCCTAGAAATAGCCCGAGTTATAAGCCGAGGAACCATGCAAACGTCTGCTACTGAACTGCTGACCCCCCGTTCAATCGATATTACTGAGTTTGACAGTACCCATGCGAAAGTGGTGCTGGAGCCTCTGGAGCGCGGTTTTGGTCATACCTTAGGGAATGCGTTACGGCGCATATTACTGTCTTCAATGCCTGGTTGCGCTATTGTCGAGGCGGAAATTGAAGGTGTTCTACACGAGTACAGCGCCATTGAAGGTGTGCAGGAAGATGTCATTGAAATCCTGCTTAACCTTAAGAATGTCGCTATCGTGATGCACGGTAAAGATGAAGCACAACTCACTCTCAGCAAGAGGGGTGAAGGTGTGGTAACCGCTGGAGATATCCAGACGGATGCCAGTGTAGAAATTAAAAACCCGGATCTGGTGATATGCCACGTTACGGGCAATGTCGAATTGGTTATTCATTTGCGTATTCACCGAGGTCGTGGCTATGAGCCAGCTGATATTCGGCGTAGCGATGAAGACGAAACACGCGCAATTGGTAAATTGCCCCTGGACGCCTCTTTTAGTCCTGTGCGCCGAGTGTCTTACGTGGTAGAAAATGCCCGCGTAGAACAGCGCACGGATCTCGATAAGTTGGTGCTAGAGCTGGAAACCAACGGAAGTATTGATCCCGAGGAGGCGATCCGCCGAGCCGCGACAATCCTGCAGCAGCAGCTGGCCGTTTTTGTCGACCTGGAAAATGACAAGCAAGCTGAGCCCGAAAAGCGAGAAGATGAGATCGATCCCATACTTTTGCGTCCAGTGGATGATCTAGAATTGACGGTGCGTTCTGCTAACTGTCTGAAAGCTGAAAGTATCTATTATATTGGTGACCTGATTCAACGTACCGAGGTTGAGCTGCTAAAAACACCTAACCTGGGTAAAAAATCTCTCACCGAAATCAAGGATGTACTCGCATCACGTGGATTGTCTCTTGGTTTGCGGCTTGAAAACTGGCCGCCGGCGAGCTTGAAAGAAGAGAGCGAATAGAACGTTCGAGTAGAACAAATTACTGGGTGCTTTGCCGCTCGGTAAAATTGAGTTTAAAAAGTAGCTGGCCGTCTTAGCGGTCTTTTGAGGAAATACACACATGCGTCATCGTCAGAGCGGTCGCAAATTGAATCGCACCAGCACCCATCGTCGCGCTATGTTTCGTAACATGACGGCTTCGTTGGTAGAACACGAGTTAATTAAAACTACTCTACCAAAAGCCAAAGAACTGCGCCGTGTTGCTGAGCCGTTGATTACTTTGGCCAAGACGGACAGCGTGTCGAATCGACGGCTGGCATTTAGTCGCTTGCGTGATAAAGCAGCGGTGGGTAAATTATTTGGCGAATTGGGGCCGCGCTATGAGAGCCGTCCTGGTGGATATTTGCGTGTTTTGAAGTGTGGGTATCGCACGGGTGATAAAGCCCCTATGGCCTACGTTGAACTGGTTGATCGGCCTATCCAGGTAGAAGAGGAAGAGGTGTTTGAGGAAGTGGAAGAGTAATCAGCTGGTTCTAGCATCCAATAAAAAGCCGAGGATCTCCTCGGCTTTTTATTGGATGCCTTTTGATTATTTTGGGCATGATGTATAAGCAACAGACGTAGCCATTGGTTGCGGAAACCAAATAAGATAGGTATTGGATAAAAAGCT
>JAUUYV010000104.1 GCA_030590275.1 Porticoccaceae bacterium | reverse complement strand
CTGATATCAAAACCGGCTTTCGCACCGCGCTCACAAAGTACCTGCAAAGGCCTAAGTACATCGCTGTGCACCAGACATTTATTCCGCCAGGTTTCTAAATGCTGCTGGTTGCGTCCGGTCAATTGAAGGAAAAGTTTTAACTCACTCATAGCCGCCCCAATGTTACATTGCGACCATACTGGAATCGCCTCTCGCTTCCAACTGAATAGAGAGCTTATTGCCGGGCGACACCTAAACTAAGGATTTTTTTGCAAGCGCGCAGACACTGACTATGGCATTTCAACTTTGGGAGTTTCTGGCCGGACTGGGTTTATTCCTGTTTGCAATGAGAACCATTGAGACCGCCCTGCGCAACCTCAGCACTCGTACTTTCCGCCATTTCATTCGCGATCACACCCGCACTCCAATCCACGGTGTCGCCGTCGGTATTCTCAGCACCATCTGCCTGCAAAGTAGCTCACTAGTAGGCTTGATTCTATTGGCCTTTGTGGGTGCCGGAATCCTTCAGTTCCGCAATGCTTTGGGCGTTATCTACGGTGCGAATCTCGGTACCACCTTTACCGGCTGGCTGGTGGCTACAATCGGCTTCAAATTCGATATCGCCGGGTATGCCTTTGCTCCCCTGGCAATTGGGGCATTGGTCCATGTCTTTATCCGCCAGGACAAACGCCACCACCACTACGGTTCTCTGTTGTTGGGGCTTGGCTTGCTCCTGCTCGGTCTCGAATGGATGAAAGCCTCGATGGAATTCCTCTCGACTCAGGTCGATGGCCAATATTTTCGTAATTATCCACTCGTCGTATATTTTGCAGCTGGCATGCTGTTTACCGCGCTTATCCAGTCCAGCTCAGCCACCATGGCCATTATATTAAGTGCCC
Organism: Porticoccaceae bacterium; assembly: GCA_030590275.1. The sequence goes on along the minus strand of JAUUYV010000104.1, from coordinate 5,732 downwards.
TGTACAGCGATTTAATCCCTCTGCATACAGCAGCGGCAATTGCTATCGGCTCGGATCTTGGCACCACCAGCACCGTACTCATCGGTGGTATTACTGGGGGAGATGCCCAGCATCTCAAGGGTTCTCCCGACAAAAAGCGGGTGGCCCTGTCCCACTTTATCTTTAATTTACTAACCGATGCACTCGCTCTAGCACTGATCACGCCCCTGCTATTTGTGGTGCAACGAGTCTTACACATTAATGATGCGCTATTTGCTCTGGTTGCCTTCCACTCCCTGTTTAACTTACTGGGTATCGCTTTCTTCCTGCCCTTCACCACTACGTTTGCACGCTGGCTGGAAGCTCGTTTTATTGCAGAGCAGCCCCCGGGTTGCAGGCATATCCACCAAACACCAACCCACGTACCTGAAGCAGCACTCAGCGCTATGGCAACCGATGTGCGAGACATGTTGAACTCCGCCGCTTCCCTGAATCTTCGGGTATTAGACATATCAACACCCGCCCTGAGTGTGTGGGGAATCTCTACCTCAAACCACCAGCCTTCTTACCAGGAGTGCTATCACGAGTTAAAACGACAGGAAGAAGAGTTACAAAACTACAGTCACCACCTGGCTTCCGAAACTCTTGATGACAACGAAAAAGAAACTTTAAATCGCTTACTCTCGGCAGTGCGCAGTATCGTCTACAGCGCCAAAAGCCTGAAAGACGTCCACAATAACTTTATCGATTTTCATCAGCATATCGAAAACCCCGTATCCCGCGCACTGCAACAGGATACCAGGAATTTTTATGCCCATTTGTTTACCTACCTCTCAGGTAAAACCGGGGAAACGTCAGATGAGGCACCGCATTTGCTCTACCAGCAAATGGCCAGTTCCCACGAACACCTGCACCAATTGATGACTGATCAAAACCGCGCACACAGGGAAAAGTTTTCTCTGTCTACCCTGTTAAATATGAATCGGGAATTATTTGTATCGAATCAAAGTCTGACCGAGGCCGCTTGTCTATTGCTGAACCAGTCTCCTGGCTAACGGTAGTAAAGAAGCTCAGCAACTATCGTCGTCGGCGTACACACAGATACCGCAGGTAAAGTCATTCGACACTTAAGTCAGTAATGTGGAGGCCGTTCGTTATCAGGAGCAACCCCCGTCGATTCCGAAATCACCTGTAAACGTTCGGACAACTGGTTGCACAGCGCTTCCAGCCGATCAATTCGGCGCTGCTGCTGATACACCACATCATCAAGAGTCTTGATGAGATCTTCCTGATAGGCCAGCTTCTCTTCAATCGCTGTAACTCTCTGCTCCGACACTCTATTTCCCCAGCATCACTTCGCCGGACTCCACCACGGTAATAGGTACCGGCGACCAGGGCATTCTGAGCTGGGTCTGAAGCTCATAATCATAGGCCTGTGGAGGATTTTGCAGGATATCAGCCAGCATCCGTAAACTCGCGAATAGATGAGTACTGGCTTCCACTTCTATCCGTTTCTCTCCATGAGCAGGAATGTTACCTATAGCCCCAGCCGAACCACTGGCAACGGAATAACCGTTGAGCTTAAGTCGGTAGGACATACCAGAAATATTTAAATCTCGACCAGTGATATTAATGACCTTCAAACCCACAACAAAACGCGCCTCTAAACCAGAGGATGGCAAAGGTCTAAAACTGGTTAGATAAACCTCTGGTTTTTCTGTCCCCATGCCAAAATACGCACAGGCAGAGAGGCATCCGCACAGGATTAAAATCGCAGCCGGTTTAATTACGCGCCTTACCATGGTTCGCACTAATTCCATATTGCCGTTCCAATTACCAGGGCCAGCAAACCAATGTCCGCTGCAGCGATATGCTGAGATAAAGACCCTGCACTAAGGCCAGTGTGCTTCATTTTCTTAATAAGAACCACCAACTGGATAGCTCTATACGGATCTAGCTATTGAATTTTTTCGGTAAAGACCTATCTTATACCTTAGTTAGTGTATTTTAGACCTAACAACTCACTTAAACGGAGGGCCATCGTGCTCAGAATCGGTCTTTTTCTCGGTACCAACATTGCTATTTTGGTGTTGGTCAGCATTATTTTCAAAACCTTTGGCATTGAAGAATACCTGGCTACTCAGGGGGTTCCCATCAATCTAACCTTCACACTGGTTCTCTGCGGTGTATTTGGTTTCGCGGGTTCTTTTATCTCCCTGCTCATCTCCAAACCCATGGCTAAGCGCAGTACTGGCACCCAGATCATCGAGCAGGCCTCTAACGCCGATGAACGCTGGTTGCTTGATACGGTAGCCGAACTCTCACGCAAGGCCGACATCGATATGCCCGAAGTGGGCATTTTCCCCGCTCAACATTCCAATGCCTTTGCGACCGGGTGGAATAAAAACAAGGCCCTGGTGGCGGTAAGCGCGGGCTTACTACAGCGTTTTGAGCGAGAGGAAGTTCGTGCCGTACTCGCCCATGAAATCGGCCACGTTGCTAATGGAGATATGGTCACCCTGGCGCTAGTACAGGGTGTGGTGAACACTTTTGTGATGTTTTTTGCGCGTATTATCGGGTCGTTTATTGATCGCGTAGTATTTAAAAGTGAACGCGGCCATGGCATGAGCTACTTCATGATTGTGATGGTATTACAGGTGGTATTGGGGATTCTTGCCTCGACCATTGTGATGTGGTTTTCACGCTGGCGGGAATTCCGTGCCGATGCAGCTGCAGCCCACTATGCGAATCGTGCTGGAATGATCGGAGCCTTGCAGCGTTTACAGGCGGAATCCGAGGCCCATGTCCCCAGCGAATTACCTGACACGCTGACCGCACTAGGTATTTCCGGTGGATGGAAAAAAGTGCGCAGCAAACTCTTTATGACTCACCCCCCACTGGAAGACCGTATCGAAGCATTGCGTCGCGGTCTTTAAGCTTTTACGTGGTCTCTAGATTCATGAATGATGCGGGTGAATGAAACGCCTCTACCTCGGTGCGCTAGCCGATATACCACCGGGTAGTGCACGAGGCTACCAGGCCACTCCCGAGCTCAGCGTATTTGCAGTGCGTGCGGACGACAAGGTTCATGTTTACCGAAACCGCTGCCCCCACAAGGGTATCGAATTAAACTGGATGCCCGATAAGTTCCTCGACCGCAATAGCGAATATCTACAATGCTCGTCCCACGGCGCTCTGTTTGAAATTCACACAGGAAAATGTATTGTTGGCCCCTGTGGGGGTGCCTACCTGGAAAAACTAAATAGCTGCGTGCAAGATGGCAGCCTGTATATAGAAGACCAGAACCCTGTTAACAAAAACTAATTTAGTCCTGTATTTTTATCCATCCAACATCATCCAACACAAGAGGAAAATAATTATGAGCGATATCGCAGATCAACTAGCCATCCGCAAGGTAGTATCCCAATACAACCGCGCCTTCGACTATGGCGAGCCAGAAGCCTGGGCCGAATTATTCACCGCCGATGGCACTTTCTCCATGGGCGGTAAGGAGCTGGCGGCAGGTAAAGAAAACCTGCTCGCTTTCGCCAAAAAAATGATCCCTACCATGAAGGTAAAACATTGCACCACCGATGCTATCGTCGAAATAAATGGCAACACCGCTAATCACGATGCCTATCTGCTTTTAGTGGATACCGAAGACAAAGTAAGCGTGGTCAATTCTGGTCGATACATTGACGTACTGGAAAAAACTGACGGCGACTGGAAATTCAAAAGCCGGGTAGTAGAAATCGACGGCAGTATGTAGATAGATACTAGACACTGAAATGCTTCTCTAACAACTGACGACTAGAGAGGCATTTTTTATTCTAAATCATAAAAACAATCCCTTAAAATTTACTCACTGTTGCTCTAAGACTAGACACTAAAAGTTAGTTTCCGGTCAATCACAATTTCCTCGGCACTTAGCGTACAAGCATAAACCAGCACCTCCACACCGGCAGCCATTGCCTCACGCAAGGTCTCCCCGTAAACGGGATCAATGTCATCTGCCGAGCTCACCGTTTCCACACCGCTGAGCTGGACACAAAAACACAGCACACCACGGTGGCCCTCAGCCACCACCCCCATTAACTCTCGCAGGTGTTTACTACCACGCGTGGTAACCGCATCCGGAAACTGTGCCGTACCAGCACCGGTCGACAAGGTGACGCTTTTGACCTCGACATAACAACGCCGCTCACCGTCTTCCAGCAGTAAATCAATTCGGCTTTTTTCACTACCGTAGCGGACTTCCCGACGTAAACTCGGGTAAGCCGAAAGTTCGGGAATGCGGCCCTCCAGAATGGCCTCCTCAACCAGGTAGTTGGGACGGCTGGTATTAACGCCTGCATGCAGGCCATCGCTAGTCGTTACTATTTCCAGAGTGCCGGGTAATTTCCGTTTAGGGTTATCAGAGCGAGAAAACCAGCAGGACGTTCCCGGCTCGAGACAATGCTTCATCGAGCCAGTATTGGCACAGTGGATAGTCAGCTCACTGCCATCCGGCAGTTCCACGTCGGCAAAAAACCGTTTATAGCGTTTGCGAAACACTCCCTGTTCGAAAGGTGGATCAAACTTCACACCTTTCCCCCCAGAGCAACACCCAGGCGCTCAACCGCCAGCTCCAGGCGATCCATGGGCTCGGTGTAGGTGAAGCGCACGTGACGACTGGCCAGGTGGTCGCCAAAATCCGTACCGGGTGTAAAGGCCACTCCGGCGCGCTCCAGCATATCCCAGCAAAAGGCTTCGCTATCTTTAATTATGTTGCCTTTGCCATCTTTCAGGTCTGTTTCAATTAGCCCACCAATATCGGCATAGATATAAAAAGCACCTGCTGGCACAAAAGGAATATCAAAACCCAGATCACGAAGTGCGGGTACAAAAAAGTCGCGGCGGCGCCGTAACTCCCCACGGCGCGCTTCCATCTCGTCCATGACCTCAGGCTGAAAAGCTGCCAGAGCTGCGTATTGAGCAATACTGGGAGGAGAGATATAGAAGTTCTGTGCCATGGTATTTACCGCAGCACAAACATCCTCGGGCATCACCATCCATCCCAGCCGCCAGCCCGTCATCCCGAAATATTTAGAGAAACTATTGACCACAAAGGCGTCGTCAGTAATTTCCAGGATAGACACTTCATCTCGCTCATAAACTAACCCGTGGTAAATCTCGTCGACCACCAAAGACCCACCTTTGCTCTCGATAAATTTGTGAATCCCTTCGAGATGCACTCGATCGACAAGTTCTCCGGTAGGGTTACTGGGTGATGCTAGCAAAGCACCAACGGTATTGTCCTGCCAATGGGCCTGTGTCGCTCCCACCGTTAACTGATAGCGCTCAGCAACACTCACAGGCACCGCCTGAGGCTCTCCTCCAGCACGGCGAATAAAATTGGCATTACAAGGGTAACCGGGGTCGGTCACCAGGAAACCATCACCCGGATTGATCAACAGGTCACCGATCAGAGCCAGAGCAGCACTACTCCCCGTGGTCACCGCAATGCGCTCCGGTGGTACGTCTATACCGTGCCGTTGCTGATACAGGCCTGCGATTGCAATTCGTAAGTCCATAATGCCAAAGGCTGGGGTGTATTTGGTCTTTTCATCCCGGAGTGCCGCTTCTGCGCCCGCCACAATGGCTGGTGGTGTGGAGAACACCGGCTGTCCCGCCTCGAGCCGAACGATGTCTCGACCTTCGGCCTGCAAACGCTCGGCAGCTTCCAGAAAATCCACCACCTTAAACGAGGTCAT
>JAUUYV010000028.1 GCA_030590275.1 Porticoccaceae bacterium | reverse complement strand
TTGATGGTGGAGTCTGAGGCAGAGGAATTGTCGGAAGATTTAATGCTGGGTGCCGTGTTGTTTGCCCACCAGGAAATGCAGGCCGTGATTCAGGTCATCGACGAATTAGTGCGCGATGCTGGCAAACCCCGTTGGGATTGGCAGCCAGTTGCAGAAAATGCTGAGCTTAAAGCAGCGCTGGAAAGTCAGCTTGGCGATGAGCTGACGACTGCTTATCAGATTACTGAAAAACAAGAGCGCCAGAGCCGGCTGGCTGAATTGCGTGACACCTGTGTCCAGCAATTAGTGAGTGACGAGGCGGGGGTTAGCGCTGACGACGTGGGTGATGCATTTAAGAAAGCGGAAAAAACTACGGTGCGTGGCCGGATTATTGCTGGAGAGCCTCGTATCGATGGCCGTGACAATCAAACTGTGCGTCCCATCGCCGTCGAAGTGGGTATGCTTCCCAGCGCTCACGGTTCATCTTTGTTTACTCGTGGTGAAACCCAGTCCATTGTTGTGGCTACGCTCGGGTCTTTGCGCGATGCACAAATTATTGACGCGCTCGAAGGCACTCGTCGAGATGCCTTTATGTTGCACTATAATTTCCCTCCATTTTCGGTGGGTGAATGTGGGCGCGTTGGCTTTACCAGCCGCAGGGAAACTGGGCATGGTCGTTTGGCTCGGCGTGGTATTGCCGCGGTGCTGCCCGACCAGGAAGTTTTTCCCTACACCATACGGGTTGTTTCTGAAATTACTGAATCCAACGGATCCAGTTCTATGGCTTCCGTGTGTGGTTCCAGCCTCTCGTTGATGGATGCTGGTGTGCCTCTGACTGGACCGGTAGCCGGGATAGCCATGGGTCTGGTAAAAGAAGATTCCGGTTTTGCGGTTCTCACAGATATTCTGGGTGATGAAGATCATCTTGGTGATATGGATTTCAAAGTGGCGGGTTCGGCTCGCGGAATTACTGCCTTGCAAATGGATATTAAAATTGAAGGCATCACCGAAGAGATCATGGAAGAAGCCCTCAAGCAGGCACTCAGTGCACGCCTACATATTCTTGGCGAAATGAATAAAGTGATCGACAGCAGTCGTAGCGATGTCGCAGAAAATGCGCCGCGCTTTAAAACTCTGAAAATTGATCCAGACAAAATCCGCGATGTGATTGGTAAGGGAGGTGCGACTATTCGCGGCTTAACCGAAGAAACCGGCGCAACCATTGATATCGAAGACGACGGGTCTATTCGTATTTACAGTGACGATAGAGAAAGCCTGGATCGTGCGGTTTTCCTTATTGAGGAAATTACGGCAGAAGCCGAAATTGGTCGCATTTATGATGGAACCGTAGCGCGCATAGTCGATTTCGGCGCCTTTATTACCATCATGCCGGGTACGGATGGTCTCTGCCATATTTCTCAAATCGCCCAGGAGCGTGTAGAGAAAGTTACCGATTATCTGAGCGAAGGACAGACCATCAAGGTGAAAGTACTGGACGTCGACGCTCGTGGTCGTATTAAGCTGTCCATGAAGGAAGTATCAGTGGAAGAGGGTGGTTTGCCTTCCAAAGAGAAGGCCGAAGCTCAAGCTGAGCCAGTACCGGTCGCCGATGCTCCTCAAAGCTGACCTTCAATACTGGTCTTTAATGCAGAGATTCAATGCAGACAAGGTTAGTAAAAATTATGACGGGGCTTAAAGCCCCGTTTTTTTTGCCTGAAATTTTTTGTTGCTGAACTATGGGGGCTGCAACTGGAGTTTCGTAAACCTCCGCTAGTTTCCCGATAAGCGTAGCTTAAACTTGTGTGGCTATTTCCATTCCCTGGCTTACCGCGGCCAGGGCATCGAGTTCTTTCGCTTCGGCAGCACCGCCAATTAAGCGACAGCTAATGCCTGCATTGTTCAGTTCTTCAAACAGGGCATTATTCGACTCCTGGCCGGTACAAAGAACAATGCTATCGACTTCCAGTAGCTTGTCCTCTCCATCGACGCAGTAATGCAGTCCCTGGTCGTCAATTTTTTGGTAGCTGACACCGGGAATACTGGCGACTCCAGCGGCATCAAGTTCTGCACGCAAAACCCAGCCGCTGGTTAGACCAAGGCTACGACCTAATGACCTGGGCTTACGTTGCATTATGGTGATTTCATGGGCCGGTGGGGGGAATTGCGGGCCGTTGGGAGCCAGCGATCCGGCTGTGCTCATAGTAGTATCGACGCCCCATTTCTTTAGAAAGCCGTCGGTATCCGGTGCACTATCGCCTTTGCCGTGAGTCAGTAGTATGGCGACATCAAAGCCGATGCCTCCCGCGCCGAGAATGGCGACGCGCTTTCCGGTTTTCGCTTTGCCGCTTAACAGATCGAGGTAGGAAATAACCGAAGGGTGCTCAATACCGGGAATATCCGGAATACGGGGGGTGATGCCGGTCGCCACGATAACTTCATCGAACCGGCCCTTAAGAGAGCTGGCATCGATACGTGTATTGAGCTTGATATTGACCCCATATTTATCGAGCTGTGAGCTGAAGTAGCGTATAAATTCATAAAATTCGGTTTTATCGGGAATAATTTTGGCCAGGTTAAGTTGACCACCAATCTCGCTGCCTGCTTCGAACAAAGTGACCTTGTGGCCGAGCTCTGCAGCGGTGCAGGCTGCGGACAGGCCAGCGGGACCAGAGCCGATCACGGCAATGTTTTTGTGCGTCACCTCGATCTTAATACTTTCCTCTAATTCAAGTTCCCGTGCTGCTTTGGGATTGACCAGGCAACTGGTTACTCGGTTGGTAAAAATGAAATCGAGGCAGGCTTGATTACAGCCAATGCAGGTGTTGATCTCCCTGGCTTTTCCTTCCTTAACTTTGCGCGCAAAGTGTGGATCGGCGAGCATGGGGCGGGCCATGGAAACCATGTCGGCGTCGCCACTGGCAACAATGTCTTCGGCCACTTCCGGGGTGTTAATTCGGTTGGAGGCAATGACCGGAATGTTCACATTATCGGTGATGTTGCGGATAGCAAAGCGCCAGGCGGCTCGCGGTACCATATAGGCGATGGTGGGGATGCGGGCTTCGTGCCAGCCAATGCCGGTATTAAAGATAGTGACGCCGGCGGCCTCCAGAGCTTGCGCTAGCTGGACAATTTCTGCACCGGTTGAGCCATTTTCTACCAGGTCGATGGCAGAAATACGGTACATGATAATAAAGCCATCGCTGACTTTTTCTTTGATCCGTTTGATGATCTCAACCGGGAAGCGCATTCGATTTTCGTAGCTACCGCCCCACTGATCGGTGCGATTATTGGTGCGAGTGACCAATATCTGGTTAATCAGATAACCCTCCGAGGCCATAATTTCCACGCCATCGTAGCCAGCCTTTTGCGCGAGCATTGAACAGTTTGCGAAATCTTCGATGTGTTGTTCGATTTCCGCATCGGTGAGAATACGTGGTGTGCAGGGGTTGATACGCGAAGGGATGTCGGAGATCCCCACTGGCTGGTCTATTTTTGCATTGCGCCCAGTATGCAAGACCTGCATGAGTATTTTGCCACCCTCAGCATGTACTCGGTCGGTGACCAGGCGGTGTCCGGGGATTTCAGTTTCGTCGCTTAAGGTCGGAGCGCCGGTTTCGATAACGCCAGTTTCAGTGGGGGAATAACCGCCGGTAACCATCAAGCCCACGCCGCCTTTGGCCCGTTCTCCATAAAATGCCGCCAGACGTTCGAAGGGCCTGTCCAGCAGTTCCATGCGGGTGTGCATGGAACCCATCATAATGCGGTTCTTGATGGTGGTGAAGCCGAGGTCGAGGGGCTGTAGCAGGTGGTCAAAACTCATGTCGGGTGTCCTGAATGAAAATGTTGTGGAGGTGATTAGAGCCTACTTTAGGCGGGCAATCATAACTGCAGGTTTGCGTCCTGGCTAACCTGCGAAGGTTTATTCGTGGTGCAGCTGTGTTTTGAAAGGAAATTGATTAAGGTATCGCGGTTCCTGGTACGGCCAAAGGTAGCCGTGTGTGGCCCCTCGGTCACCGCTCGTTGGTGGGTTCCAGAATGCTTTGCTATTAGCGGGTCGAGGTTGCTAAAGGGAATGATTTGGTCGTCTCTACTGTGAAAAAATAAAATCGGCAGGACATCGAGCTCGGATACGGCGTTGATGGGGTCATATCGGCCGTTTACGCCCCACGACAGTGGATACTGAAAGGGCCAGGTTATCCAGGACTGCGCCGCTACGTGGCGGATGATGTCACCATAGCCGGTGAACGCCGCATCTGACACTAAGCCGCAGAGCTTAGGATTATCGGTATGCCGAGTCGCTGCATAAAACATCAGGCTGGCACCGATACTTTGACCGAGAATAAATAGATCTTTCTCTGGTGCGTCTGGGTCTTCAGTAAACCAGTTTAGCGCCGCATCGATATCGAGAAAAACTTCGGGTAATTGCGCGTTGCCCTGGGACTGGCCGAAACCACGGTAGTCGAGTAATAAGACCTGATACCCGGCAGCGGGCAACCAGCGTACGTTGTAGATGTGGGTGCTAATATTCTCTGCGTTACCGTGTAAAAACAGGATATTACCCCGAGCCGGTTTCGTGGCTGGCAAAAGCCAGGCGTGTAACTGCGTGCCATCAGCGGCGCTTAGTGTGATATCTCGGTATTCTAGTCCGAGCTGGTCGGGTGTTTGAACGTGCTTGCGAGCGGGAAAGAAAAACATACCCGAGCAAGCGTTTAAAGTGATGGCAAAAACAAGTGCCAACGACAGTGTGTGCAAAGGTTTCTGGACGATATCCATAGGGTAGCTCACCTGAAAAAGTAGTGGTAGCCAAGTGAGAATTCGCTTGCTGTGTGGCTGTCGTACCATCGACGTTGCACTTTAATACGAAGTGCATGATTAATCGATAACACGATATTCTGCTCTATATTGAGCTCGATTCTTTGTTCATCGCCACTGAATTTTAGTCCCGAGGCAATAACAGAGCCGCTTCCTAGTGGGTTGTGGTAGAGCCAGCCGAATTGTCCACCCAGAGCTACTTCTGCCGGATCATTGAATTCCCGGTTATGTTCGACCCGTGCGTTTAGCAGAGTAAATAATGTACTTCCATTAAGGTCGATAGCGTAACCACCGCCGCCAGTTATATGGGTCGCAAGTGGACGTTGATCCGCCACCTGAACTCGTTCCAGACCGCCGTAGATCCGCCACGAAATTCGATCAAAAAAGGCGTTTCGGGGTGTCAGTGAAAAAATATCGGCCAGATCCAGGCGCTCGAGTTTTACGTTGTTATCGTCGTAGTGGCGAATAGCGACATTAGCGATATTGATCTGGGCGCCAGTGAGAAAACCGTAACGGTTGTCGAGCAGGCCGTGATACGCCATACGAAACTTGAGCTCGCTATAGTTTTTGTGGTCGTCTCGACCTCTCGTAATTGCGAGTCGCTTACTTTGATGACTGTTTTCCGGTGATGCCGGGGTGGCAATTTTGGTTGGTGCCTGGATTGGATAGTGGCTTAGCTTTGTCAATAGTGCCAGGCTGTGTTTGGCTGCCTCCTGGTCGCGGGATTGTTTTGCCTGTTGATAGCGTAAAGCCTGGTAGGCGGTTTCTAACATACGATATTGTACGTTCTCCGCAAAGGCCTGGAATTCATCCTGGTCTGCAATTTTGGGGTTTTTTACCAGCTCGGCGACTAGTGGGTGCAGGTGTGCCGGTAAGCTCTTTAGTTGGTGTTGAAGTTCGGTGGTCATGGCGGGTCGGTAGTGTTTTGCCACAATAAAACCACCGCGCTCAACAGAGCGAATGGTATCGATAGGAATGGCAGAAACCACAAAATCATCGGTCAACTCGGCGGAAGGGCGTGCTATTTCCAATAATTCGAGTAAGCGGTAGGAGCAATTTTCGGTAAAGAAAAAGTAATCGAAATTTATGTCTTTTAGTTCCCACAGGTGGATAACCAGGCGACGGGTTTCCTCCGGTGTCAGGTTGAGTGGGTATTCCCAGATGTCCCGGTTTTCAATGCGATTGTATTCCTGGATCTTTTTGAAGTAGGACTCCACTATAAACTGGCCGGGATAGCCACCCGTAAGACCGCGAAATGCGTAGAGCAGGGAATTGTCATCGGCGGGGACGTTGGCGCCGAAGTTAACACCATAGGACAGCCAGTCCGATTGTTGGGACTTAGCTTGATCCTCTTCGGAGGGGTCGAGTCGTAGCAGGGTGTGGCCAAACATGGATGAAGGACTATTGAGGTGATGTGCTGGGAACACCAGCACAACACTACCGGCATTGACCATATCGCTCCACTCCTGGTATAGCGCGCAATCGGTTTTCGGCAAGTTATTACGGTCAATATTGAGCCGTGTACTCAACCAGTCGAGCCGAGCTGGAAAGCGGCATTGAGCATGTTCATCCCCTAACTCGACTACGCTGAATAGCTCAGTCAGAGTGGCGACAAGCTCCGCTTTTGGATTGCTGCTCCCATCACTGGACAGGAAGAAACCTTCGTCATCAATAAAGGTCGTATAGCGTATAGCCTGTTTCGAGAATAAGTTCTTGCCGAGTTCATTGTAGTGGAGGAGGCTAATCCACTCGGGGTGGAACCAAAGCTGCTGTTGATCCGCCGATGCGCTTAGTTCGGCGATATATACCTCGGCAACATATCCTTCAGAAACATATCCTTCAGAAACATAGGCCCCTTCAGAGCCGGTCTTGCCGAAAGATATTTGAGAATTAATCGCCGCGGCAGCAATAATCAGCAGTGATAAGTATTTACGCATGAAGTATTTCCAATACACTCTTCCAGGTTCTGGACAAATCATAGCGTTGTTCAGAAGAAGTAGCAGACAAAAAAATACCCTGTACTGTAAACAGTACAGGGTATTTTTCAGATACTTAAGCGGAATACTTGGACAGCTGAGCGTCGTTTTTCATTAGTTCATGAATAGATGCCATCACTTGTCCGGCTGTAACACCTTCATGGGGGAACAAAGTGGAGAAGTTGTCGTGGGAAAGACGGGCAAATGCTTCACGATCTTCCGGTGCGATTCCCATAGTAAGAGCGACGGCGTTCAGGGCATCACCATGACCACGTGCTGCATCTTCAGAGAATTCGTCCATTACCTGAACCAGCATGCTGGTTCCGGTATAGGTAAGTGTCCCATTGTGCGCGCAGCCGTTGGTGCCACTGGTCATACCGAATGTAGCGTTTCCGGAAGTTCCGTTAGTAATAGAAGCCACAACGTGCGATGGAAGTCCAGATTGGCCTTCAAACAACATATTACCCCAACCACAGTTTGGACCGCCTGGTGCTTCTGCAAAGGCCAAAGAAGGCAAGGTTGAGAGAGCGATGATACCTACTAACTTTTTCCCGTGAAGCTTTATCATAATTTTATTCTTCCTAAAGATTGACGATTTACGAGACTTGATCCTACCTCAGGCATTCTTGCTTTTCAAATGATTAGCACGTTATTCTCGGTGGAATGTTATAGGTCCTGTCGCCTTAAGTGATGTAGGTCAGCAGAAGGTCGGATGAAAACAAATAGATCCCACACATATCGCCGTACGCCATTGTACCGACAGGAACAATGCAGCGATTTATCGATACCGAACAGTCAGGTGTATTCTGCCCTCGCGATATCGAGAATGAGGGCCGACCGATGAGCGCTACTCTGCAATCTCTGGGTATCGTACTGACTTTTATTATCCCGTTGGCAATTAGTGTGGTCGCCGCCTGGCATGCGCTTTTGTTCAAACGGGATCCTAGAGCAGCCCTGGGCTGGATGGCAGTGTGTCTTGCCTTACCTTTGGCGGGACCATTGCTCTATTTTATTTTTGGGGTTAACCGTGTTCGCTCAAAGGCAAGACAGTTGCGTGGCGAACCTCGTCGGCGATTTGTGGATTTTGAGCGAGGTGTTCGACCTGAATCACCGAGTGACGATATAGCTCGGACCGATCGCGATATCCTTCGTAATAATTTGCCAGTTGCCGCTTGTGCCCTGGAGATTTCTCGTGCAGCGGGTGCTGTTACCGGCAGACCTTTAGCGGCGAATAATCGTGTAGCCATCTTACGTAATGGAGAGGAGGCCTTCCCTGCGATGTTAGAGGCGATAGCTGAAGCTCGCCATAGCATTTTTTTGACCACCTATATTTTTGAAAATAATAAAACAGGAGTGAGTTTTGTCGATGCCCTGGAGCATGCTGTCGACCGAGGTGTAGAAGTTAGAGTCATCGTCGATGGTATGGGGGCATGGTATTCGTGGGGTCTTGTTCGTTTATTGCATAAAAGAGAGATACCGGTACAAGCCTTCAATCCGCCCCGAATCTGGCCGCTGGCGATGGGTTTTAATCTGCGCAATCATCGCAAGATCCTGGTGCTGGACCACTGTGTGGCTTTTGCCGGGGGGATGAATATTGGTGATCGTCACTTGATTGACTTACACAGCAATAAGCGACCGACGGCCGATACCATGTTTCGTTTAGAGGGGCCGGTGGCCGTACAGCTGGCCGACATTTTTGCCGATACCTGGGGTGTCTGTTCTAGTGAGCCGCTACCTTTGGCCTCCAGTATCTCTGACAAGGGTTGTTTGGATAAAGAACAACACACTGCAGTGTGTCGCGCCATAGCAGACGGCCCCGATGATAACCTGGACAAGTTGGCCCTGATCTTTGTTGCAGCTATAGATTCTGCTCGGCACAGCATTCGAATTATGACACCGTATTTTTTGCCTGATCCAGGGATGACCGCTGTTTTGCAGACTGCGGCGCTAAGAGGTTTGCAGGTTTCTATTGTTCTGCCCGAAAAAAACAACCTTCCCTATGTACATTGGGCTACGCGCAGCATGCTGTGGGAACTGTTGTCCTGTGATGTGAAGGTCTACTATCAGCCGGGTATTTTTAATCATACAAAAGTTTTATTAATCGATAATTGCTATGCTGTGGTGGGGTCAGCCAATATCGACCCTCGCAGTTTACGGCTTAATTACGAGCTCGGGGTGGAGATTTACGATGAAAACCTTGTGGCTAGATTAATTGAAGATTTCGACAGGACAGTGGAAGGCTCTCGACCGCTTAGCCGACTGGAGCTTGAAAAACGGTCTTTGTTCGAGCGCACTCGCGATGCGGTGTGTTGGTTGGCTTCACCTTACCTTTAAAAAACTGTCAGAAATAAGAAGCCTTTAAGAACAAGAATTCTTATAAAAGAAAATAGTTTAAAGGTTAAAAAACATAAAGACTCAAAAGTTCAATCGACGATAGAACGTTTCGAAATTTCTTCCAGCATCACCTCCGTAGCACCACCACCAATACTTTGCACTCGCGCATCTCGGGACATACGTTCTATGGCGCTTTCGCGAATGTAGCCAAAACCACCGTGAAATTGCAGGCAGGTGTACATGACTTCATTCACTAATTCGCAGCAAAAGGCTTTGGCCATGGACACTTCTTTCACACAATCCTGCCCCTGGGCATCCAGCCAGGCCGCGTGGTAGGTGAGCTGCCGGCCGGCCTCTACCTTTGCCTGCAACATAGCCAGTCGCTGGCGAATGGTTTGTTTTTCCCACAGGGTGGCGCCAAAGGCTTTGCGCTCCTGCACGTATTGTAAAGTGATCTCCAGTGCTTTTGCGGCTTCACCCATAGACTGGGCGGCGAGTACCGTACGCTCATTCTGGAAGTTCTTCATGATGGAATAAAAGCCTTTATTGAGTTCGCCAAGAATGTTTTCTTTGGGCACCCGGCAATTATCAAACACCAGTTCAGCCGTATCGGATGAGCGCCAGCCCTGTTTGTCTAGCGCCCTACTTACCGAAAATCCATCCATACCTTTTTCGATGATAAAAATAGTCACACCACGAGAGGCTTTTACCGTGGTGTCGGTTTTTGCCGCGACAAAGTAGACATCGCCTTTCACGCCGTTGGTAATAAACATTTTGCTGCCATTCAGCACATAGCTATCGCCATCCTCCACGGCAGT
>JAUUYV010000143.1 GCA_030590275.1 Porticoccaceae bacterium | reverse complement strand
CGTGTACGCGATATCATGGGGCTAAGTAATGTCATTCTAATGATCCCCTTCTGTCGCCGAGTAGAAGAAGGCGAAAGAGTGCTCGAAGCTATGGCTCGTAACGGACTACAACGCGGCAAAAACGGTTTGGAAATCTACGTGATGTGCGAAATACCCAACAACGTGATACAGATCGATGCCTTCGCACAATTGTTCGATGGGTTTTCCATTGGCTCCAACGACCTCACCCAGCTAACACTGGGCGTAGACCGGGACTCGGAAATCATCGCCTTTGATTTCGATGAACGCGATCCCGGAGTAAAGGCAATGATTCGTCTGGCAGTCGAAGGCTGTCAGCGCAATAAACGCCACTCGGGGCTCTGCGGACAGGCGCCGTCAGACTACCCGGATATGGCCGAATTTCTGGTAGAACTGGGCATCGATTCCATCAGCCTTACCCCGGATCGCCTAATCAGCACCACCCGTTTGGTGCTGGACGTAGAAAAGCGCCTGAGCAAAAAAGCGCGTTCTTGATTCTTTAGAAACGAGCAAAGAAACCCGAGCCCTGGCAAAGAGCAATCGGTACAGCAGCTAATAAAAAAACCGGGCCATAATAGACCCGGTGTAAAGGTAGGAATCTTGAAGTATTAATTAATTAACGACCGGCAATTTAAACACCGCCTTAACATTATCGTGAACTATTGCGTTCTTTTGTTGCTCCGTCAAATGAGCCATCTGGCGATCAAGTATTTCGCGAGACCGGGGGTAAGTGGAATCCGTATGAGGGTAGTCACTCGCCCACACCAGTTTGTCGTTGTTAATCAGTTTTTCCGACTCGTAAGCGGTTTCGTCATCCTGGAAGGTAAACCAGATATTCTTGCGGATATAATCACTGGGCTTCTTCGAAATTATGCGATCGAGCCCTGTTCCCAAACGCTCGGCAGCATGATCTGCGCGATACATATAATGGGGCACCCACCCGGCATCGCCCTCAGCTACCACCATTTTGAGATCGGGAAAGCGTTCAAATACTCCGCCAAAGACGAACAGGCCCATAATGTTTTGCACACCGCGGATGATGTTCATAAAGCCATTGGCGGCATGTCCCCGCTCCGGCTTAAACGCAGAAGCCACATCATGACCTTTCATGGTGAGAATATGAAAACAAATCGGCAGGTCAAGATCGACGGCACATTGCCACAGGGCATCGTAATCTGGGTGATCGTAATCCTCATGCTGTGGGTTGCCGGTCATCATCATGCCGTACATGCCCATTTCTTTAGCTCGACGAAAATCCTCTATGGCTTCATCGACCGATGCCACCGCGGTTTGTGCAAGCCCAAACAGGCGTGTGGGCTCTTCACCACAAAATGTCTGTAACCAACGGTTATAGGCATTAAAACAGGCCGCCTTGTACTTGTAGTCCTCCAGGCCACACAACACCATGCCTACCGAGGCGTAAATAATCTCAGCACAGAGCCCGTCCTCATCCTGCATAGCCATGCGCATCTTCGGATCCCAGGCGGCCCGCGCCAGGTCGTCGAAATTAGCCTTGCGTTGTTTGCGCAGGTCCTTGGCGGGAACTCCAGCACCGGCCAATAAACCCAGTGGCAAACCGTGTTCCATACCTTCAACTACAAAAGTATCTACGTCATGTTTATTCTTGGCTATATACGGAGCTATGTCGCGATATTTTGGGTCGATAAAATCCACATAGCAATTAGGTGGTTCTACGATGTGAGAGTCAGCTGATATACCGAGCTTCATGGAAAATCTCCTGTTTCCTGTTTGTATTTGATCAGCAAAACCGTGACAGCATTTGGATAAGTACGTGTTGCTTTGTATCAAGTGTCTGGCAAAAAGCCGGTTTGCTAAGTTTAATTAAGGGGGTGCAGAATATGATAATTGGGGCTTCAGCGCCATACCCTGGGAAGTCAGCATGAATTCCCAGGTATAGACATTCAGAACGGAGCCTTTTATTCTCGTCCTCCACTTACCCTAATTAGCGAATCTCAGTAGTTCGCGTCACTGTGGAGAAACAGCCATGAGCATCGAACAAAATAAACAGATCGTCACCGAATTTTTAAGGAAGTTCTCGGCGAGCGACTATGATTCAGCACTGGATATGATGGCCGATGATGGCACCTGGTGGGTGGCAGGCAATATGCCGCTATCGGGCACCAAAACCAAAGCAGAGTTCACCCAACTGCTCGCAGGAGTCGGTGAAATGATCGACGGCCCTCTTGCTATCGATCCCTACGCAATGACCGCCGAGGGTGATCGAGTAGCTGTGGAAGCGACATCGAAGGCCGAGCATGTTAACGGCAAGTCCTACCGTAACGAATATCATTTCCTGTTTGTATTAGAGGGCGGAAAGATCAAGCACGTGAAGGAGTACCTTGATACCATTCACGCCAATGAGGTGCTTTGCAGCTAAAATTGCTGCTCAGCACACTAATAAAAAAACGGCCTACCCTACTCAGGGTAAGGCCGATTTTTTTATCTGCCAGTAGTTTTTTTTCTACCAGTAAAGAACTGAGTAATCTCAGGCCGATTTTGCCAATACAGCCTTACCTTTACCATGGCGCAATAGCTGACCTGGGGTTGCATCGGTGCATTGTCCATCGATAAAGGTCACTGTTCCATTCACCATGATGTAGCGATAGCCCTCGGCATATTGCACCCGACGCCACTCTCCAGCCGGAAAGTCATGAGCGATCACTGGCTCCTCCGGAATAACCTTCAGGTTGGGGTAGTCGTAGACCAGAATATCCGCAGGAGCACCCTCTACCAGAGTACCGCGATCCTTGAAGCCTGCGATTTTGGCCGGCATCGCCGATAAGCGATAGTGAGCCTCTTCGAGACTAAGCAGTGCATCCTCTCGAACCGTCTTGGAAATAAACTCAGTGGTGTAGCGACCTATGGTAATAAACTTGGTGTGAGCACCACCATCCGATACCCCAGGAATGGCATATTCACAATCGAGAATTTCCTTGGCGTGCCCTTTATTGGTGTTATAGGGCGCGTGGTAAAACGTGGTTTCCAACCGGTCCGCAATGGCGATATCAAGCATCGCATCAATGGGATGTTTGCCCATCATTTCACCGGCCTCGACGATGGTCTTGCCCTCGTATTTCTTATTTTCCGGGGCGATTACCAGTTTGACCTCAAACCTCGATATCGGCCCGGTGACAATTGGGGTACGGCCGTGGTCGTAATGCTCCCGTAGAGCCTCCCGGTTTTCAGGGATCTGCATCTTCTCGATGCGTTCGTCTATGGTGCCCAGCGTAATAGTGCGCCAGGCGGGTGTTCCATCCAGCAGGTTGTAGTCAGCGAGCATAAAGTACTCATCGTTACCGACCACTGCGGCCTGCCCCCAAACCGGGCTGCCGTTGGCCTGACATTGCTCAACCCAGTCGATGAGCTGACGAAAGCTGTGTGGGCGATAATCGTTGGCAGCAATGGCGTTGAAGATCAGCGGTTGCCCCGAGGTGCGGGCCAGTTGCTCAATAAAATGGTAATTATTCACCTGGGTGAGCTGAATACTGCCCTCCCGCCGCTTGTGTAGTACTTCGGCAAAGGCCATGCACAGATCGTCGCTCATGGTATCGGTCACCATCGGGGTACCGTCGTAGTCCCGTTGCACGGAATACTGCTCCTTACCCAGGCGCTGCGCCGACCAACCACAGGCACCAGCCTCCAGTGCTTCATCCAGCAAACCACACATTTGCTCGGTTTCCTCTGGCGTCGCATCACGATCCTTAGCTTCATCCAGCCCCATGACAGTAATCATGATGGGACTAATCGGTACATAGCTGAGTACATTAACGCCCAGCGGTGCCCGATCCAGAAAATCCAGCCACTCCGGGAAGGTCTCCCACTCCCACTTCATTCCGGCTCTCAAGGAGTCCATCGGAATTGCTTCAACCCGCGACATCATCAGCATGGCGCGCTCGCGCAGCTCGGGGGCGATAGGTGCAAAACCAAAGCCGCAGTTACCCAGCACGATGGAGGTTACGCCGTGCCAGCCAGACAAGGTGGCATAGGGATCCCACTGAATCTGAGCATCATAATGGGTATGAAGATCGACAAAACCCGGACACACATGCAAGCCCGTGGCATCAATCACCTCTTTGGCATCATTCGGGTCGAGCTTACCCTCCCGATCGATATGATTGATCAACCCATTTTTTATACCAAGATCGCCGGTAAATCGGGGTCCGCGGGTGCCATCAAAAATGGTTCCACCCTTAATAATGGTGTCGTAAATAGCCATGTGAATCTCCTGAATTATGATGGGTTTTTATAGGAATCTGTTTATTTTCAGGCCGTGAGCGAGGCAGGCAAAACATGTTCTCGCACTCGCTCGATTTTAGGAAAACCAGGAAAAAATTGTTTTATTTATAAGTATGGTGCGATCAGACCGTATCGTCTAAGGATTAGCAAGTCATTTTAACGACTTAACCCAGAGGGACTGTTGTTGTTTTATCCTCTGCTCAGAAAACGATTATCAGAACCAGGCTAAGCTGGTAACGTAGTTTGAAACAGAGCAAAACAGGCCGTCTAAATCCCGGTCTCGGATCGAGCCACACAAAGCAGATGAGGACAAAATAATGAAAATAGGTCTACAGGGGGTTTTTGCCGGCCCCGCCGCCGGTGCCGAACACATGCGTAAAACCGCAACAATGGTTGAAGAGGCAGGCTTCCATTCACTGTGGATGCCGGAACATGTCCTGTTATTTGAGGACTACGATTCACCCTACCCCTACGCCAAAGACGGTAAAGTACCACTGGATCCGCATAACGTGCCATTAGAGCCCTTTACCGCTCTGTCCTTTCTCGCAGGCCAAACCAAACGTATTCGACTGGGCACGGGTATCACCATTTTGCCACAGCGAAATCCAGTTTACTTTGCCAAACAGGCCGCAGATGTCGATGTCATTTCCGGTGGACGCCTGGATATCGGTATCGGGGTTGGCTGGCTCGCTGAAGAATTTAAAGCGCTCAACGTGCCATTTGAACGGCGCGGCGCCAGAACCGCCGACTACATCAAAGTCTGCCAAAGCCTGTGGTGTGATGAGCAATCCTCTTACGAGGGCGAATTTTATACCCTGCCCCCCTGTGTACAGGGGCCAAAACCCATACAGAAACCCCACCCACCGCTCTGGTTTGGGGGTGAAAGCAAGGCCGCACTGCGCCGTGTCGCACGCTTTGGTCACGGCTGGTATGGAGTCAAACTATTACCCGAGGATGTCCCCGCCCACCTCCAGCAACTCAGTGAACTACTCGACGCTGAAGGTCGCAAACTGGGTGACGTTGAAATTGCCGTATCTCCCTACGGAGCTCCCTGCGATCTCGATATGCTGAAACGCTATCGAGATATCGGCGTTGACCAGGTAATTCTATTTGCACTCAGCGCCGAACCAGAAACCCTCTACGGAGAAATTGATCGCTACGCCGAAGCGCTGGTAGTGCCGGGTGCCGAGTTATGACCGAAGGTTGACGCTTTCAGGGAGACACGCCATCCTGTCACCATGTTGACGATTAACGAGATACGCGTAGCGCTGGATAAGGCGAGTCACCAGCCAGCTAAATTTGAGGCCCACCCGAATCAGGCCGCAGTGGCGATGATACTGGCTGAAGGCAATAACGAACTGGAAGTATGTTTTATTCGCCGTGCCGAACGCGAGGGCGACCCCTG
>JAUUYV010000198.1 GCA_030590275.1 Porticoccaceae bacterium | reverse complement strand
TGGTTTCAGAAACGGCAACCATCAGTCGCGTTGCAGAGGGATCTGATGAGCTGGGCATCACAAATATCCACCGGTTCTCGTAGGGGTTGGTATTCAACTCGCTCAAATAATGACTAATCCGTGCAATCGCAGAACCGGGACCCCGTTCATAAAAAATCTGGGCAAGTTCTGGAAAGCGCACGCTCTCCGAGGTCACCATGCGGTATAGCGCAAGACTCTCCGGACGCAGTAAAACATCTAGATAAGCATGTCCAACTCGGCTAAGGGTATCGACAATATCGGTATTCGCAGGCTCGATTATATCGAGAGGGTTCATCATCTGGCTCAACGACCGGGTAACTATCTCTGCAAACAAGTCGGCTTTATTGCCAAAATAGCGGTAAATCGTAGTTTTGGAGCCCCCAACCCTGCGGACAAGCTCATCGACACTGGCGCCCAGATAACCCCGCTCCATAAATATAGCAACAGCTACATCAAGGATCTCCTCCCGGCGGACTGCTTCAGGTCGGCTTCTTTTTGCCTGATAGCGAGAATTACTCTGTTTGTCTTCCATAGTTCCAGGTTCCCCTAGTCCACCCAACCATTAAGCCCAGTCCTTGTAAGCCCTGCCTACGCTCTTTTCGCTGTTTAAGACTGCGCTAATTTTATTGCTGGCACCTTTTGTCTATCCACGCCCGCAATGATACTGTACCGTACTCTCTGTTTGTACCGACCAGAAATCAATTAAGCTCTTAAATTTAATCATTATTTAAACCCTCGCACTATGAAACGAAAACTTATTCTCTCCGCTGCTGGACTAACGATATTGGTCATTATCCTCACCTTCGTCACTGAATGGTGGACAGAAGGTCGTTACTGGGAATCCACCAATAATGCCTATTTACGCAGCAACATCACAGTTATTAGCGCCAAGGTTCCAGGTCGTGTTGAGGCGGTGAATGTCAGTGAAAATCAGTTAGTGGCGAAGGACGATATCCTCTTCTCTCTCAATAAAGCTGCCTATACCGCGAGGCAGGACCGCGCCACCGCACAGGTTGCCCAGCAAATAGCAGCCCTGGCTCGACTACAAAGTCGTGTTGCTCATCAGCAAGCCAACATTGCCGCCGCGGGAGCAGAAGTTCATGTGGCAACAGCGGAACTGCAACGAGCCAAAGATGACCTGGTGCGTTCAGAAGCCCTGCAGGACAAAGGTTACACGGATAAACAGCGCTATGATCATGCAAAAGTTGACGTGACCAGTGCTAGAGCAGAGCTCGCCCGTACCCAGGCCGAATTTTCGGCAGCAGAAACCCAGTTGGCCGTGTTGGCTACTGAAGAAGCTGAAATAGAGGCTCATCGTCAACATGCAGAAGCCGAATTACAGTTGGCGAAAATCCAGATGTACTTTACCGATGTAAGAGCCCCGGTAGCCGGCAGGATCGGTAACAAGCACGTGGAAGTCGGAGAATATGCCCACGTCGGCGCCCATAAAATCGCGCTAGTTGGTCAGGATGAGATATGGGTCAGCGCCAATTTCAAGGAGACTCAGCTGGCCAAAATGCGGCCGGGACAGATAGCGCGCATTGAAGTGGACGCCTTTCCAGATGAGCCCATCGAAGCAAAAATAGATAGTCTTTCACCAGCGAGCGGCTCTGAGTTCAGCCTGTTACCCGCAGACAATGCCACCGGTAACTTCACTAAAATCGTACAGCGAGTGCCCGTAAAAATACTACTCGACATGGACAATGCCGTTGTCAAACACCTGCGACCCGGGATGTCTGTAGTAGCACGAGTAGACATCCGTAGCGGCAGCGGCGAACAAGTCCTGTCTGCCACGCCTGTTCAATAACGCATACAACATTCCCCCATGAGCAGCACGGCTGCCACCGACAATACACGAAACAGTCCTGATGCTGACCAGGTCAGCGCCGCTACCTGGCTAACGGTCTTTGGCGGAGTGCTGGGCGCTTTTATCGCCGTCCTTAATATACATATCACCAATGCCTCCCTCAAGGATATCCAGGGTGCGCTTTCCGCGACCCTCCAGGAAGGCTCTTTTATATCCACGGCCTACCTCACCGCCGAAGTAATAGTAATACCCATTACCGGCTGGCTCACTATGGTGTTTGGATTACGCCGCTATATTCTCTGGAATACCGCTTTATTTATCGCCGCAACCCTGCTCTGCGCAATGGCATGGAATCTGGAATCTATGCTGGTTTTCAGAACACTTGCGGGCTTGACCGGCGGCACTCTCATCCCCCTCTCATTTGCCATCATCCTCACGCTTTTGCCGACCAGCAAATAGGCTCTGGGTATGGGGTTGTTTGCTCTCACTGCGACCCAGGCACCTACTATCGGCCCCACACTGGGTGGCTACCTGACCGAAAATTTCGGTTGGCAGTCCATTTTTTACCTCCAGATCCTACCCACGTCCCTGATGTTTTTTTTGCTCTGGCAAGGCCTGAAAAAAACCCCGTCAAATCTATCGCTACTTAAAAATGGTGACTGGTTCGGAATCATATTGATGGCCGTGGGGCTGGGCGCGATGATCATCGTATTAGAAGAAGGTAATCGGAAAGACTGGCTAGAGTCTGAGTTTATTTTACAGGGCACCATCATCACCATTTTCTGTTTGCTGGCCTTCGTGGCCATCGAGCTGAAACGTGCTGAACCCTTTATCAACTTGAGACTTTTAAAGCGAAGAAACTTCCTGCTCTCAAACCTTGTTGGAGTTGTGCTGGGCCTCGGACTTTATGGTTCAGTCTTTATTTTGCCCATGTATATGGTACAGGTACACGGCTACAACGCTATGCAGATTGGTCTGGTGATGATGTGGACGGGAATACCGCAACTTGTCGTAATACCCATTGTGCTACGGCTAATGAAGGTGATCGATATGCGCATTCTTATTGCCATCGGCGCCTTTATTTTTGGTTTTACTTGTTTACTCAATACCCAGATGACCGCAGATTACGCCCACGACCATCTGATATGGCCCAATATAATACGGGGCCTCGGCGTGCCTTTCATTATGGTGCCCTTAAACGTTATCGCCACCGCAGAAATTGAACAGGAACAGATTGGTTCCGCCTCCGGCTTATTTAATGTACTACGCAACCTGGGAGGCGCAGTAGGCATCGCTGCACTGGCCAGCTTTCTGTCCATACGGCAACAGTTTCACTCTAATCATATCGTCGAATCCATATCGGCTTATAATCCATTGACGGTGGAGCGCCTGCAAGGGTTTAGAAATTATTTCAGCAGTCTCGGTGCTGACCCGGTGCTGGCCCAGGAGCAGGCACTTAGAGCCATCGATGCCATTGCCCGCCGGGAAAGTTATGTTATGGCCTTCAACGATTGTTTTTATGCGATGGGCGCGGCCTTTATTATCAGTTTAGGCTTTGTGTGCTTTATGAAAAAACCACATAAATCTAAATATTAATCAACTGGTTAGTGCTATATTATAATAATTAACATTAATTAAATAATACTTGGATCCTCATCTTCACGGACGATGTTTTATTCTCCAAACATTAGATGACTCTTTACTCAATGATGCTAAGGTGCAACCAAGGTCACTAGTCAAGCTGCGTGCGCATCGATACGATATCGCGACAAATAGTTGGCAAAGAAATGTATTGCCGTTTTCATGGCAGTCAATCAGGAGGATGACAATGATTAACAGGATTAACTTACTTGCTGGAATCGCACTTCTCATTACGGGGTTTGGGGTAACACCAGCTTATGCGGATAATTCATGGGGCGGCTACCACTGGGCTCGTAGCGCAAACCCTTTGCACCTAACCGTGATCGACAGCATGACATCCGACTGGGATACCGAGCTTGATGTGGCATTGTACGGAGACGGGGTAAAATACGGCTGGGATACTTCAGTAGTACTGGCGCTAACTTTGGAGGCAGGAAACGATTCGAACAGAACTCGCAAACGCTGTAAATCCCAGCCTGGCCAGATTCGAGTGTGCAACGCCACTTATGGCGCTAACGGCTGGCTTGGTCTCGCCTCTATTGGCCTTGATAGCCAGGGCCATATTGTCCAGGGCACCGCTAAAATGAATGACACCTACTCTTCCTATTGGGCCATTGCCGGCGAAAAACAACATGTAGTTTGCCAGGAAATCGGCCACCTTTTTGGTCTTGGTCACACCAGCGAGGACCGCTCCAGCCAGCAAACCTGCATGGATTATTCGCAGGATCCGCAAAGCCAATGGCCCAACGATCACGATCTGGATCAATTACTTTCCATCTACAATAATCATGTCGATAACGATACCACTACGAGCGGGGGTGACGAAGGTGGTGGCGGTGGCTGTAACGCACCGGCGGGAAAAGGCTGCAACAAATCGGGCATTGGCACCAGCAATGGCGAGATCCCACCCATGGGAGTGAGGGTGCATGGTAATAACAAATACGAGCTATGGGTCGCACCCAGAAAAGCGGGTGGACTTTGGATTCACCATATACGACTAGCAGAGGGCGAACACAAGCACTAGCCAGAGGTAAAACCAGAGTCTCAACACCAATGCGTATCTTGTAACACGCATTAATCTCTTACCTTTAGACCTGCAAAGATATGTCAATAATACAGTGACAGTTTTAGATACTTTAAAATTGTCACTGTATTATTAAAGCCCGTGCTAGCATAAACCCCTACCCCACTGCCCTTTTAAGGTAGAGCAGTCCCATCGTTACTAGTCCTACC
>JAUUYV010000082.1 GCA_030590275.1 Porticoccaceae bacterium | reverse complement strand
GCTAGAACCAGATAAATCAGTACGGAATTGTCGGAGATGAGTAAAGTTTTATGGATTTGATTCAAATTATAATCTTGGCAATTGTACAGGGCTTAACAGAGTTTTTGCCGATTTCAAGTTCGGCCCATTTGATACTCCCTGCGAAATTACTGGAATGGACAGACCAGGGGCTCGCGTTTGATGTGGCGGTACATCTGGGTACCTTGAGTGCGGTGTTGATCTATTTTCGACGGGATATCTACGAAATTACGGTCGCCTGGTTTCGATCCTGGCGAGGGCCATCTACACAGCACAGTCGTATGGCGTGGTTTTTAATGATAGGGACAGTGCCAGTGGGTTTAGCCGGATTATTGTTGGCAGACGTTGTTGAAACACACTTACGCTCGGTAGCGGTTATTGCTAGCACCACGATCTTATTCGGATTATTACTAGGTCTTGGGGATAAAATGGCCTCGAAACGGGGTGATCAGGCTTTATCTCTGGATCAATTCTCATGGAAAACCGCCTTCTATATCGGGATCGCGCAGGCAATTGCATTGATACCCGGTACTTCGCGTTCCGGTATTACGATGACGGCGGCGTTAATGCTGGGTTTTAGTCGGCAGGCAGCAGTCCGGTTTTCGTTCTTGTTATCTATTCCTGTCATTGTGATGAGTGGTGGTCATATGTCTTTGGGTTTAGGTGCAGTAGCTAAAGTACCCTGGGGCGATATATTCCTGGGTTTTTTGCTATCAGGGATAATCGCTTTTTTAACCATCCACTATTTTTTGCGCTTTATTAATCAGATGGGGATGATGCCTTTTGTTTGGTATCGTCTGGTACTCGGAGCGGGTTTGTTGGTTTTTTTGGCTAACGGAGCTTAGTTTTATGGCTAAAAAAGTGGCGTTTATTGGATTAGGGGTGATGGGTTACCCCATGGCTGGTCACTTGAGTCGTGCTGGATTGGACGTCGTTGTTTATAACCGAACCAAATCCCGTACTGCTCAATGGCTAAAAGAATTTAAGGGAGATGGTGCACCTTCACCCACAACTGCCGTTAAAAATGCTGATTATGTGTTTTCCTGCGTTGGGCGAGATAGCGATGTTCTACAAGTCACTATGGGCAAGCAGGGTGCTTTGAGTGGAATGAAAGTGGGCGCTATTTTTGTAGATCACACCAGTGCCTCGGCCACCCTGGCGCGACAGCTCGATAAGGCCTGTGAAGAACGTGGCGTACATTTTATCGATGCTCCGGTAAGCGGTGGCCAGCAAGGAGCAGAAAACGGGGTGCTCACGGTCATGTGCGGAGGTGA
Source organism: Porticoccaceae bacterium (assembly GCA_030590275.1). The sequence goes on along the minus strand of JAUUYV010000082.1, from coordinate 5,986 downwards.
TAGTGAGACCTTTGAATGTGTTAAACCGCTTATCTCCCATTATGCTCGTGCTGTACGGCTACTCGGTCCAGTTGGCAGTGGACAGCTCTGTAAAATGGTTAATCAGGTGTGTATTGCCGGTTTAGTTCAGGGGCTTGCAGAGGGTATACACTTTGCCGAATTAGCGGGGCTGGATATTGAACAGGTTATAGAGGTTATTTCACAAGGCGCGGCTCAATCCTGGCAAATGGAAAAGCGCCATAAAACCATGATTGCGGGACAGTATGATCACGGTTTTGCGGTAGATTGGATGCGTAAGGACCTCGATATTGTATTGTCCGAAGCGCGGGAAAACGGAGCGCAACTGCCGGTAACAGCTCTGGTCGATCAATTTTACGCAGTGGTACAGAGCGGGGGGGGAGGGCGTTGGGATACCTCTAGTTTATTAACGCGGCTGCACAATAAAGCAAAGGATTCTTGAAACGTGGACAAAAAGAAGTTTAACGACGGTTTGCTCGATTTTATACAGTGCTCCCCCACGCCTTTTCATGCGACAGAAAGTCTGTCTTTAATACTGGCGAAACGGGGCTTTAAGCAGCTACTAGAAAGGGACACCTGGACGCTTGACCCCGGCGAGAAATATTTTGTACAACGTAACGATTCCAGCATAATTGCCTTTATGTATGGTCAGAGTGCACCGGAAGATACCGGCATTCGTATGGTGGGAGCGCATACCGACAGTCCCTGTTTGATGGTAAAGCCAAAACCAGAAAAACGAGGTAAGGGCTATTTTCAAGTAGGCGTTGAGGTTTATGGTGGTGCTCTTTTAAATCCCTGGTTCGATCGGGATTTATCGTTGGCAGGACGAGTAGTTTATCGGTCTAAAGGTACTGGAAAACTAGAAAAAGTGCTCATTGATTTCAAACGACCAGTTGCGGTGATTCCCAGCATCGCTATCCACCTCGACCGGGAAGCTAACAAGAACCGGAGTATTAATCCGCAAACTGACATTCCTCCGATATTATTTCAGGAGGCAAGTAATGCTAGCTCTGATTTTCGAGAAATTTTGTCCAAACACTTGCTAGACGAAAAAATAATTAATGGGCAGGTCGAGGTGCTGGATTATGAATTGTGTTGTTACGATACTCAGCCGCCCGCCATTGTCGGTTTACATGAAGAGTTTATTTCATCTGCGCGTCTGGATAATTTGCTCAGTTGTTATACCGGCTTGCAAGCTCTTTTGTGCCAGCAAGATGTGGCTGGTTCTACCGGTGTTTCTGACAGGATGCCCACCTGCCTATTGGTATGCAATGACCACGAAGAGGTAGGTAGTGCATCGGCCTGTGGAGCTCAGGGCCCATTTTTACAATCGGTGCTCGAGCGCCTGGTACCCGATGCAGAGCAACGTACGAAAACCATAGAGCGTTCTCTAATGGTGTCTGCGGATAACGCCCATGGTATTCATCCCAATTATTCGGCGAAACACGATGAAAATCATGGCCCTATTCTAAATGCTGGGCCAGTGGTTAAAGTTAATGTTAATCAACGCTATGCTACCAACAGCGTGACCTCCTCATTGTTTACACAATGGGCGGAGTTGGCAGGGGTAGATTTACAATATTTTGTAACTCGTAGTGATATGGGATGTGGTAGCACCATTGGTCCGATAACTGCTAGTGGAATCGGAGTACCAACTCTGGATGTCGGAGTGCCGACCTTTGCTATGCATTCAATTCGAGAACTTGCGGGCGTTGACGATGCTTATGGCCTTCATAGAATTCTGGACAAGTTCTTTCGCTCAGAAACGGTCGCTATCTAGAGCTTGCTTAGGCGAGCAGGCCCTTGAGTTCACTCGATCATCTCTATCTATATAACTGGGAAAGCATGCTTAGACAAGTGTTTTGAGGGAAGTGGTTTTGGGGAGATTCAAAGCTTTCCGGTAGCACGTTGCAACTGCAAGCTTGCGAGGGTCGAATCAAATCTCGCGTTGGCATGGTCACTTTGAGCTCGGATCCGCAGGGTTTCTGAATCGAGTACTTCAGTATGGCTGGCAAGGCCCTCGCGGTAGCGATTGCGGGTGACTTTTAAATTTTCTTCCGCCTGAGCGATGGTGTCTTCTGTCACCAGGACCAGTTCTTCGGTTTCTTTAATTCGTAACCATGCGCTGCGCACCTGTAAGCGTATTAATCCAGATAGTTCGTCGTGTTGGGCCCTGAGCGCTGCAGCCTGACGATTCAACTTGTTACTGCGATGACGAGTGCTGCCACCATCAAAAATCGTCCACACCATGCCTACATTGGCAAACCATATTTCGTCGTACAATTGATTCTCATTATCCAGAACTGTGTAACCACCGCCCAGGACGACCTGGGGTTTGGTGGCAGATGTTACGCTGGATGCATTATGTTGAAGCGCCCTCGCGCGTTTCTTTAGTGCGATAAGTTCTTCCCGTTGCTGTAAAGCGAGCGTGGTGAGTTGTTCTATTTCATCAGTAGGTGCATCCGATGTGTATTGTTTCGGCTCAATCAGCTGGGGCTTAATATCGAAGCCCCGTCCAAGTATTTGGTTGTAGGCAACGATGGCGAGTTGGCTCATATGACGGGCGCGAGTAAGCCCTTGTCGTGCATTGGACAATGCGACATTAGCGGTAAGTAAATCGCTTTTAGAGACCAGTCCCTGGCGTTGGAGGTTTTCCACATCAAGCTGATGTCGCTCCAGACTTTTTACGTGACTTCGAGCTAACGACAAGCCCTGCTTTGCCCGCAATACGTCTACATAGGCCTTGGCGACGACCATTTTTAGATCGTGAGTTTCTATGTTGGTATCCAGTTTTGTCGCTTGGGCCTGTTCTTGCGCAGCAGCGATAGATTCGCTGATACGCCCCCCGGTATACAGGGGTACAGCAGAATAAAAACTATAAAAGAGGGACTGTTCTTCCCAGTAGGTAAACTGAAAAGCCTGACCGGAAACTACAGAATCAATAGTTGGAGGATTGTCGAGCACCGTATAGTTGGCGATTAAGGTCAAACTGGGGAGCCGTTGAGATTTTGCCAGAGCGAGCTCGTCCCTTGCCGCCAGGTCCAGTTGCTCTGCTGCTTTGAGTCGATTGTTGTGTGCCAGCGCCAGATCCCAGGCGTCTTCTAAAGTTTCAACCTGGGCGGTATTGAAGTTGTTATCAACGATTACCTCTGTTGTGCCTGAATTAGTTGTACCCGAATCAGTTGTGCCTAAACTAGTCGCGCTTAAATCCTTGCCAGGAGTTTCGGCTGCTGAATGGCTTGATACGCAGAGGTAAAGTAGTGCTAAGCATCCCGCGCTCAAGCTAAATAGTGATCGGTAGTATGTGATTCCGTTCATACTCAGGAGCTCTCTGTTTTTATTTCTGTTTCTAATGTTTTATCCAATGCGGCTTCTAATTCAGTGGCGGTCTCGCTTGATCCCTCGCCGTAACCGTGCCTTAGCAGTAATTGATAAAACAGCAAAGGAACGATAATCACCGTTAGAAACGTCGATACCACGGTGCCGAATATTAGCGAGATTGCCAGGCCACCAAAAATGGGATCGGTGATCATCACGGCGCTACCGAGAACGGTTGACAGCGCGGTAAGTAAAATGGGGCGCAAGCGCAGTAGTGTCGACTCTAATATAGCCTCCTGAAGCGGAACTCCTCTATCGAGATGATCCAGTACAAAATCAATGATCAATAGTGAGTTGCGTACCACAATACCCGCGAGTGCCACGATGCCTATCATAGAGGTGGAAGTAAACGGTTGCCCCATAAGCCAATGGCCCGGGAATATTCCGATAAAGCCTAAAGGAATAGCGGCCATGGCGACCAAAGGAATTGAAAAAGACTGGTAGTAGGCAACCAGAAGTATATAAATGAAGATCAGCGTAAGCAGCAGCGAGCTGCCGAGGTCGTTTAAGGCATCTAAACTCAGACGCATTTCCCCCTCCCACAATAATTGATAATCGCCGATGGTTACAGGGTCGGTTCTTTCTAGACCTAAATTGCCTGTGTTAACCTGGTAACCGTCACTTGTCGGTAGGCCATCCAGAACTTTATCGAGATGAAGTACCGAAAAAATGGGGGTTGAGCTGGCGACTTCTCCGGAAACAAACACCACTCTTTCGTAATCTTTATGAAAGATAGGCTTGAGCGCGATGGTGCTGAAGACCCTGGCGATAGAAGACAACGGGATTTTCTGGCCGCTTCGATTAGTGATTGTTACCAACGACAGGGTATCGAGGTCAATTTCTTGGCTTCTTGGAACATTTAGCTTGATCGGTACTGGGTTTTTTTCGCCAGAAATATGCATATTGCCAACGACTTCTCCGCTCACCAGGCTGCGCAATAGCATTGCGGCTTCCACGATACTGACACCGGCCAGGGCGGCTTTCTCTTTGTCAATTCTCACCACATACGCTGGAATATCGGCAGGTATGGAATCGTGGACTTCAACCATATCGTAGGTTTGTTCAAACTCCTCCATAACTTGAGCAGCAATTTCGTCCATGACTGCCAGATCTCGGCCATAGATTTCTGCTAACACGCTGCCTCGCATAGGTGGTCCTGGGGGGTCTTCTACAAGTTGTATCAAACTGCCAGGGTAGCGATTTTGAATCTCCAGAACCTCGTCACGCAAATCGCGTACAAGTTTTATCGAGCTTATTTCTCGATCGGTCTTTGGTGTCAGGTTGACACGGATTTCAGCGACATGGGCACCGGATTTATTAGCCGAGCCGCGTAACAAGCCGGTAAAATCGATAACACCGGTTTGGCCAATCCAGGTCAAATAGTTCATTACTTCGGGTTGGCGGCGTAATAATTCGCCAATCTCTCGGGCGGCACGATCCGTTGTTTCTACTGCCGTATTTTCAGGCATATTGATAGCGATGTTGTAGGTGTTCTTGTTGTCTTTGAGTAGCATCGCCATTCCAATACCAAGGAATGAAGGGGGACCGTTTATGCCTGAGGGTCGAACAAACTGCCACAGTGGTTGCATGCAGGCGAGCAGAATAGCGACTGTCACCATGAGGTAAGTAAGGTTGCGCCATTTCGCGCTGGTTAACACCGGAATTAGGGCTTTCCGATAAAAATTAGTCAGCATAGATTGTTTTTGAAATGAAGAAATCAAGGTGACTTCATTACTTTTTAACCATCGGTGTGCGGCCCAGGGCGTGACGATGTAGGCGACTATTGCAGAAGCGAACATGGTGATGGGAACATTAAATGCAACGGGGTAAAAATATTGGGCTATCATTCCTTCGAGCGCGATCAACATGGATCCAAATCCGAGCATGATGGCAAAGGTGGCTAAATTGGTGGCGTTACCAACTTCGTTAGTGGCTTCAATGGCAATCGCCCGTCGATCGCCGTCTGCGGCCATATGATAGTGGCGATAGATGTTTTCCACCACGACGATCGCGCCATCCACCAACATTCCAAGGGACAAAATAAGAGCAAACAAGGTGATTCGGTTAATGGTTGGTCCGAATAAATAGTCGGCTCCCAGGGTGAGGGCGAGGATCATCGGTACCGCAAACCCCACGATCAAAGCTGATTTCCAGCCTAAAAAGATGATGGTAATAATGAACACTGAAATGAGTGCAATCCCCAGGTTTTTAATCAGGACATTGACCGCTTTGTTCGCTTTTTCTCCATCGTTACGGGTAATGACCACCTCAATGTCTTTCGGAATGAATGTTTTTTTCATTGCCTCAATGCGCTCTAGCACATCATCTGCCATAAATACGGCGTTAACGCCGGCTTTTTTAGCAACTGCGAGCGTAACTGACGCCATTTCTGGGTTAAGGGATTTGTCGAAGTCCGAATGGGCGGGGCCAAAGGCAAATCGACTCAGGGTATCCCTTTCGTTGTTCGGGCTATCGATGACGGTGGCGACATCGGCTAAATACACCGGCTTTTGACCGTGAACACCAATAATTACCTGGTCTAGTTCATCGGAGGAGGTCATCTGTCCCGCTAAAAAAACCACCGTGAAAT
>JAUUYV010000007.1 GCA_030590275.1 Porticoccaceae bacterium | reverse complement strand
TGCACTGAAAGTATAACCCGTCTAATTTAAACAAGCTCTTGCATTATCTCAGGTGCGGGAGGTTTATCAGAGCATCCTTATAGGATATTTCCACGCAGCATAATTGATGTTAGATCTTACCAGCAGGTTTTATTTTACTCTCACAGCGATAGCTCCCACCACTCACTCGCTCAAGCCCGGCCATATCGCACCAGGTAACCACATCACTGTAATGCGCTTTCAATCTACTGCGCACGCCTTCACCCTGATCACTGCCGTGTTCAATTAATATCCAGCCGTCTTCAGCCAGGAAACTCACAGCCCGAGTAATGATTTTTTCAATATCAGCGAATCCAGCCTCTTGCGCCACCAGTGCCGAATGCGGTTCAAAACGAACGTCCCCTTTCTCCAGATGTGGGTCGTTGGGAGCAATATAAGGTGGATTACTGAGAATTAAACCGAATTTTCGGTCGCCGTCGATATTTGAAAACCAGTCGCTTTGACTCACGCGCACATGCTCAAAACCCAGACGAGCACGATTACTTTCCGCTAAAGCTACGGCTTCCGGCAAGTTGTCTACCGCCAATATTTGCCAATGTGGCCGCTCAGAGGCAAGTGCCAGAGCGATGGCTCCAGTGCCAGTACCTAGATCAAGCACTCGAACCTTGTGATCAGCATCGGTTTGATTAGTTACTTTAAGGGCGGTTTCCACCAGCAATTCAGTTTCAGGACGAGGAATCAAGGTAGTGGCGTTGACTGCCAGAGACAAAGACCAAAATTCTTTTTCCCCCGTCAGGTAGGCTATAGGTTCTCCCCCAACACGGCGGTTTAATAGAGACTCAAACTTTGCGAGCTGTTGTGCTTGTAGCTGGTGCTCTGGCCAGGCATAAAGATAACTGCGGGCTTTGTCCAGGACATGGCACAGCAGGACTTCTATATCGAGACGGGGCGTGTCGCTGACTGGCTCCAACACCTGTGCCCGTGTTAGCAGATCGGCAATGGTGTGCATAATGGCAGGCGTACTGACCTGGGCTGATTCATCGAGCACTTCACTCCGACAGGGCCGCTAGTTGCTCGGTTTGATATTCGTGAACCAGTGGTTGAATGATCTCATCGACCTGACCCTGCATGACGTCATCGAGTTTATAAAGGGTGAGATTGATACGGTGGTCGGTCACCCGACCCTGAGGGAAATTATAGGTGCGAATTCGCTCAGAGCGATCTCCGCTACCAACCAGACTACGGCGTAATTCCGACTGCTCCTGAGATTGCTTATCCTGCATACCCGAGAGTATTCGCGCCTGTAACAATGCCATCGCCTTAGCTTTGTTTTTATGTTGCGAGCGCTCATCCTGGCATTCCACCACGATGCCGGTGGGAAGGTGGGTAAGTCTAATCGCAGAGTCAGTTTTATTGACGTGCTGACCACCAGCACCGGAAGCCCGGAAGGTATCAACTCTCAAATCGCCCTTATTAACCTCCACGCCCTTGACTGCATCGACTTCCGGCATGATGGCAACAGTACAGGCCGAGGTGTGCACCCGCCCCTGAGATTCGGTTTCCGGTACCCGCTGCACCCGATGCGCACCGGATTCAAATTTGAGCTGCGAATACGCGCCCTTGCCAACAATGCGCGTAATAATTTCTTTGTAGCCACCATGATCGCCCAGGCGCTCGCTGATAATTTCTACCTTCCAACCCCGAGACTCTGCATAACGCAGATACATACGAAACAGGTCGCCGGAAAAAATGGCGGCTTCGTCACCACCGGTGCCAGCCCGAATCTCCAAAAACACATTGGAGCTGTCATTAGGGTCTTTCGGTAATAACAAAACCTGGAGTTCACTTTCAAAGGTTTCGCGACTTTCTTCTCCGCTTTTCAACTCTTCCTGAGCCAACTCCCGCATTTCGGGGTCCGCATCTTTCAGCAGAGATCGGGCGTGTTTTAAATCTTCACTGACCTGGAGGTATTGCCCATAGGTTTTAACCACGGGTTCAAGCTCAGCATACTCACGAGAAAACCCACGAAAACGATCCTGATCAGCAATCACCTCGGCGTCACTAAGCAGGTGACCCAGTTCTTCGTGGCGCTCGGTAAGATAATCCAGCTTGGTGAGCAAGGATTGTTTCATGGCTTCTCCAAATCCGGTTCGTTATCAACCAGCTTATTTTCGATCAGACTCGACAAACCCTCGTCAAAGTCATCATCTAACTCGGGATCAAGACCAAATAACTCGTGAACCCAACGTAACTGCTCTTCCCGATCACCTGCACTGGCTTGTTTGAGGCGAGACGTGGGGGCATGTAGTAATTTATTGGTGAGACCGTGGGCTAATTGCCGCAATACGGTTTCCGGAGACCGACCCTGAGCGAGCGCACCTAGCGCCTTATCGAGCTCGACATCACGCAACATGCTTGCACCGTCTCGAAAAGCGCGGATAGTGCCGCTTGCACCACGCACTCGCAAGTGCTGACTCCAACGCTCTACCTCTTCGGTAATAATGACTTCTGCTTTGTTCGCTTCATCCTCCCGAAAGCGTCGGTTTTCGTCGATAACTTCCTGCAAATCATCGACGGTATACAAATAGATGTCATCGAGTTTGGCAACTTCAGGTTCGATGTCCCTGGGCACAGCAAGGTCCACCATTAATATGGGTCGCCGTTTACGCTGCTTCAAGGCAGACTCCACCGCCCCCTTACCAAGAATGGGCAATTGGCTGGCCGTAGAAGAAATCACCATATCCGCACGATGCAACTGTTCGGGAATATCCGATAACAATATGGCATCGGCGCCGTATGATTCTGCCAATTCCTCAGCTCGGCTCAGAGTTCTATTCGCAAAGGTCATACCCGCGATTTCATTTTCAAGCAGGTGGCGAGCCACCAGCTCAACGGTTTCTCCGGCACCGATCAATAAAGCATGTACCTTCCCAAGATCGGCAAAGATCTGGCGGGACAAACCCACAGCCGCAAACGCAACTGATACTGGATTACGACCAATTGCAGTTTCTGTGCGAATCCGCTTAGCGGCAGTAAACACCTGCCGAAAGGCATGGTCGAGTCCCGTAGATATCGATCCAGCATCCCGGGCTACGACAAAAGCTGACTTAATTTGACCCAGTATCTGTGGCTCCCCTAATACCATCGAGTCAAGACCGCTAGCTACCTTCATCATGTGGCGCAGAGCATCAACGCCACTCAACTGGTAGCAACAAGCAGAGAGTTGATCACCATCCACGCTGTGAAACGCCCCTACCCATTGGGCGAGCGCCGCTTTGCTTACCTCACCGTACAGATACACTTCGGTGCGATTACAGGTAGAAAGAATGGCGGCTTCCCGCAGAGAAAGGTCAACTAACAGGTGGTTCAGAGCATCGCTTACCGTTTCCGGGGCAAACGCCACCCGCTCGCGTATTTCCACGGGTGCGGTTTTGTGATTTATTCCAAAAACACAGAGATTCATAAACACATGCTGAATCGGTGGCCCTCAATAGTGGCGATAACTGAAACCTTTAGGGGGCCAATATTGTCGAAGAGATTCTTGCTACAATATACTAGATAGACGAGGATATTCCCGTGCATCGGCTGTTATACCTATTCATCGCCATTACTATTGTACTGACTTCCTCCTGCGCTAGTCTGCCGGGGGCTTCCGTTCGTCATGATTCTTCCAGCCCTTCCGGCGACAATGCCAAAACTGGTGTCAAGCCTGAAAGCGCGGACGAGCGCCATTATCCCGTGCGCTCGTTTCCGACACAAACCCTTTACTCACTACTAACAGCAGAACTTTACGGTGTGCGCGGTCAGTTCGATCTTTCGCTGGAGTTTTACATCCGCGAAGCCCGCCAAACCCGGGACATTAACGTCGTGGCTCGCTCTGCACGCATAGCCCGCTATACGGAAGATTCAGACTCTCTAGCAGAAATGACCGCCCTGTGGATAGAATTAGACCCTAAGGATCTTGATGCCCGTGAACTTGCAGTCTTTTCCCACATTGTACGAAACGAAGTAGATGAAGCTTTTATTCAAGCCCGTTTTCTATTAGAACAAAATAAAGGAGAAGCCATAAGAAAACTACCTGGCTCGGTTCGCCTGCCTGAAGAACAACGTAGCGAACTGCTAGCTAATTACCGAGAACTAGCCGGGATCTATCCAGATAACGCGGATCTCCTGTTCGGTTATACCATTTTACTTTGGCAAACCTCGGATATACCCGAGGCCCTGAAACAGTGTCGCAAAGTAGCCTCATTGGAACCTGACAATGAAACCCTCCAGGTCATGCAAACCCGCTTACTCAGCCTAAGTGGACGCCAGGACGAGGCCTTTGATGTCCTAGAGTCAGCACTGGAAAACAACCCGAGCAGCGAGACCATTAGCCAACTCTACGTACAGTTGATCTTCTCCACTCGGGATATCCAGGCTACCGAAACCAAGCTTAAATCCCTGAATAAAGACTACCCCGAGAATGAAAGCTTAAAGTTTGGACTGGCGCTGGCCTACCAGGAGACAGGCCAGACCGAAGCCGCCATCTCCTTGTTCAAGGATCTAACCACGGGAACATCGCACCCTGACGATGCCTTGCTCCGACTCGGAGTGCTTGCCGAAGAAGCTGGGGAAAGCGATGAAGCCCTGGACTATTACCGAAAGGTACGGGGTCAGAAGATACTTGCCGCTACTGCACAAATAGCCCAATTGTTAACGAAACAGGGCAATCTAAATGACGCGCGTCATTACCTGCAGCAAATACGCACAAAAAGCCCCACTTTGGCCATCAATAGTTACCTGATTGAATCTGAATTACTAATGCAAGAACACCTCTACGGGGAAGCCCACCTACTGCTGTCCGAAGCTCTCAGCAAGCACCCTAAACATATCGATCTATTGTATTCCCGCTCTCTCGCTAGCGAAAAACTGGTCAACATTGAAGCCGTGGAAAATGACCTGCGTCAGGTCCTGGAACAAGACAGCGATAACTCGGCCGCTCTGAATGCGCTGGGCTATTCCCTGGCTAATCACACCACCCGTTTCCAGGAGGCCCAGGAACTGATCGAAAAAGCACTGTCGTATACGCCGGACGACCCCGCAGCTATCGATAGCCTGGGTTGGGTGCTGTATCGGCAAGGCCAGCACATAGAGGCCTTGACCCACCTCCGTCGGGCAGCAGACACCCTGCCCGATCCCGAAATATCGGCACATTTGGGAGAGGTGCTTTGGGTAAGCGGTGAACTCGAAGAAGCTCGCTCTATCCTGGCGAAAGCCCTGAAGGAGTCCCCTGCCCACCCGGTTTTGCTAGAAACTATTCAGCGACTGGAAGTCGATTTCGATTGATGAGGGTACCTGGGCGGGTACTGATCTCGTGCCTGGTTCTAGCTGTGGCACTATTAGGCGGTTGTCTTAGCTCCTCACCAAAAACCGTAATCTGGAATCAGCACAAAACAAGCATCACCAGCCTCAATCACTGGCGTATTCGCAGCAAGCTGGGTTACGTGACGCCCACTGGCAAGGGCTCTGCCTGGCTCGACTGGGAGCAGGTTGGCGAATACGGAAAAGCCCATATCAGCGGGCCGTTTGGGGCTGGAGCCGCACAGGTGAGCAGCTCAGCCAGCGGCGCGATACTCCGGCAGGCAGGCAAAACAGATTTACATGCTGCATCAGCAGCAGAATTGACCCAGCATCTTTTTGGTTGGCAACTACCTGTTGAACAGCTGCGCTACTGGGTGCGCGGCCTACCTAGCCCGAAAATGCACACCAGCTCCATTACCACCAACCCACAGGGATTGCTTTCACATCTGGAGCAGGAGGGATGGGTGCTCTCGTTCACTGGCTATCGCAATACTGTGGTCGGCCCCTTGCCCGGTAAAATTGAAGCATCCTCTGGAAACCTGCAGATCAAGTTACTCATCAAAGAATGGATGGTAGGAACAGATGTTAGCGATAAAACAGGCCGCCCTGTGTCTGATAAGACTTAGGCCTCTGGATCCTGACCATGACTAAAATATTAACTTTGGTCGCACCTGCCAAGCTTAATCTTTTTTTGCACATCACCGAAAGACAGCCTGATGGCTACCATAAGCTGCAAACGGTCTTTCAATTACTGGACTTCGGCGACCAAATCCACTTTACCGAGGCCAGCGCTGGTGAGATCAATATCTCGGTAACAGATGAATTCGACTCTGGTTCTTCATCAACAAAGCAAAAATTCGCCGAAGCTATCACCGCTATGCCACTAGAAGAGAATCTGGTCTATCGAGCTGCCAAAATCTTACTGGATTACGCCAATTTTGACTTTAGCGATAGACCTGGCATCTCTATCGAACTACATAAACGCCTACCCATTGGTGGTGGCCTGGGTGGCGGTAGCAGCGATGCTGCCACCACGCTGGTGGGACTCAACCAATTTTGGCAACTAGGCTTTTCTATCGATAAACTCTGCCAACTAGGTGTAAACCTGGGCGCGGATGTACCCGTCTTTGTGCGTGGGCGCAGTGCCTGGGCCGAAGGCATTGGCGATCAGTTAACTGCACTCGAATTGCCACCACAGTGGTATGTCATTGTCAGACCCAATTGCGAAGTATCGACCACCGCTATTTTCCAGCATCCGGAATTGACAAGGAACACTCTCCCGATCACAATACGCGCCTTTTTTAGTGGGGACATGCTGGGTAAGGGCACGGCCAACAACTGTCAGGCCGTAACTGAACTACTCTTCCCAGAAGTCGCTAAAGCTCGCAAATGGCTTAGTCAGTATGCACCAGCCCGAATGACAGGGACTGGTGCCTGTGTATTTGCCTGCTTTGAAAGCCGCGACGAATGTCGCAAAGTGTTGGCCGACATACCCGAACCCTGGTTTGGATTTGCCGCCAAAGGCGTTAATGTTTCCCCGCTGTACAACAAAATATAGTAGTACAGCGAACTTTTTTGGGGCGTGGCCAAGCGGTTAAGGCAACGGGTTTTGATCCCGTCATTCGGAGGTTCGAGTCCTCCCGCCCCAGCCAAACTCAATGCCATACCAGGCATCATCATAACCCTGTTAGCAGAGTGGTTCCGCCATGGCGAATTTAATGCTCTTTTCTGGGAACGCCAACCCAGAACTGACCAGCGAAATAGCGCGAAATCTGAGAATCCCGGTCGGTAAGACCCTGGTATCGCAGTTTTCCGACGGTGAGATTAATATCGAGATCAGCGAAAACGTGCGTGGACACGATGTCTTTATTGTCCAGCCTACCTGTGCACCTACCCATAAAAACCTGATGGAGCTGGTGTTTATGGTAGATGCTATACGCCGTGCCTCCGCCAGCCGAATAACCGCAGTTCTTCCCTATTTTGGCTATGCTCGGCAAGATCGTCGAGTACGCTCCGCCCGGGTGCCGATTAGCGCCAAAGTGGTTGCAGATATGATTAATAACGTCGGCGTCAACCGTGTATTAACGGTTGATCTGCACGCCGAACAGATCCAGGGGTTTTTTGACTGTGCGGTAGACAATGTTTACGGCACACCGGTTTTGCTAGAGGATATCAATCGGCAAAACTACAAAGATTTATTAGTCGTATCACCTGATATTGGCGGGGTTTTACGGGCTAGAGCGGTCGCCAAGGAACTCAATACCGATCTCGCGATAATCGATAAACGCCGACCAGAAGCGAATCAGGCGCAGGTAATGAACATAATCGGTGATGTCGGTAGCCGCACCTGCCTGCTGGTAGACGACATCGTCGACACCGCGGGCACACTCTGCAAGGCCGCTGAAGCCCTGAAAAAAAGTGGTGCAGAAAAGGTAGTAGCCTATTGCACTCACCCAGTGCTTTCCGGTGCAGCCATCGAAAATATAAACAACTCACAACTGGACACGCTGGTGGTCACCAACAGCATCCCTCTCAGTGAGAGTGCTCGCCAATGTGATCGCATCAGACAGCTGTCCATTGGAGCCATGCTGGCTGAGGCGATTCGTCGAGTCAGCAACGAAGAATCCATCAGTGCGATGTTCCTTTGAACACGCCGGATCATTGAGTCCGCAAGGACTAAACCCATGTCGGTATTCTGGTCGCAAGATACCGGCGAAAAAATGTAAGTACAGAAACTAAACTACTAAGACAGGAGCAAGGCAATGGTTGATTTCGTTCTTAAAGCCACGGCCCGAACCAACGTAGGGAAAGGTGCGAGCCGCCGCCTACGACGTTTGGCCGATCAAGTACCCGCCATTATTTATGGCACAGGCAAAGAGCCGGAGATGATTTCTCTGGCCCATAATGAGTTTGCACACGCGCTGGAAAACGAGGCGTTCTATTCTCACATCGTCTCAATTGATATAGAAGGCAAGGCCCAGGATGTAATCCTAAAAGACCTCCAACGCCATCCTTCAAAGCCAGTATTGCTGCACGCTGATTTTCTTCGTATTAGTAAAACTCAGAAGCTCACCACTCGGGTACCCTTGCATTTCATCAACGAAGACACCTGCGTCGGCGTTAAACTAGAAGGCGGCCTGGTTCAACACAATATTTCCGACCTGGAAATCGAATGTTTACCAGGTGACTTACCCGAATACATTGAAGTGGACATGGAAGAACTATCGATTGGTGACATCGTCCACATCAGCGATATCAAGTTACCTTCAGGTGTCATCAGTGTGGCCCTGGCTCTCGGTGATGATCACGACCTCGCGGTCGCGATGGTTACTAAACCTCGGGCGGTCGAAGAAGAAGTCGAAGCCGATACGGTCGAGGGTGATGGAGAAGCCGAAGAAGAAGATGGAGAAACCGACGAGGATGAAGGCTCCGAGGAATAAACCCCTCGTCCAAATACATTGTGACAGTGTAGTCTGAACAGGAGGCAAGCCTGCATGAACAATCAGGTACGCCTCATTGCCGGTCTCGGTAACCCGGGGGCAGGCTATGCACACACCCGTCACAATGCGGGAGCTGATCTGGTGTACGCCCTGGCTCAACGCTGGGGCGTAGCACTTAAGCCCGAGAAAAAGTTTAACGGTGAAGTGGCAACGGCAGTCGTTGATGGGTACAAGGTTTACTTACTGATTCCGGCTACGTTTATGAACCTTAGTGGTCAGGCCATTGCACCCCTGGCACGCTTCTACAATATTGCTACTCCGGAAATCCTGATTGCCCACGACGAACTCGACCTGGCTCCAGGAGATATTCGCCTGAAACTTGGTGGTGGTCACGGTGGCCACAACGGTTTGCGTGATAGCATTCAGCGACTCGGTAACGACCGGAATTTCGCCAGGCTTCGGATTGGTATTGGCCACCCCGGCAACGCCGCCGACGTAGTTGATTACGTACTACGCAAGGCGCCACCCGCCGAGCGCGAACAAATCGAAGCAAGCATCGATGCCGCCATAGAAACCATCCCCGACCTACTCGCGGGCGAGTGGAACCGGGCCATGAAAGCTCTGCACACCAAGGCCTGAAGCTGATCATCACACACACCTCCTACCACAGGAAAAAGCGACACCATGGGATTTAAATGCGGTATTGTTGGCCTGCCCAACGTGGGTAAATCAACACTCTTTAACGCCCTTACCCAGGCGGGAATCGACGCCGAAAACTTTCCGTTCTGCACCATCGAACCCAACACCGGCATCGTACCGGTACCCGATTCACGTCTCGATGTCCTCGCGGCCATAGTCAATCCGGAGCGGGTACTACCCACGACAATGGAATTTGTCGATATTGCCGGACTGGTAGCCGGAGCCTCCAAAGGCGAAGGACTCGGCAACCAGTTTCTCGCCACTATCCGCGAGACCGATGCCATCGCCCACGTCGTTCGCTGTTTTGAAGATGACAATGTCATCCATGTCGCCAACCAGATCGACCCCCTCTCTGACATCGAAATCATCAATACGGAGCTCGCATTAGCTGATCTCGATAGTGTTGAAAAAGCCCTACTGCGTACCGCCAAAAGCGCAAAAGGTGGCGACAAAGACGCCATCGCCTGCAATGCTGTTCTGGAAAAACTCCTGCCCCACCTCAACGAAGCCAAACCAGTAAGAAGTTTAGGCCTCAGCATTGACGATCAAAAACTGCTGAGCGAGCTGGCCCTGCTTACCTTAAAACCCACCCTCTATATCGCCAATGTCGGCGAAGACGGATTCACCAACAACCCTTTTCTCACTCAGGTAGAAGAGGTCGCCGCCGCCGAGGGCGCCCAGGTAGTCGCCATCTGCAATAAATTAGAAGCGGAAATCGCCGAACTGGATGATAGCGACAAAAGCGAATTTCTCTCTGATATCGGTCTCGATGAGCCTGGCCTCAACCGGGTTATTCGCGCAGGTTATACGCTACTTAATCTGCACACTTATTTCACTGCGGGCGTCAAAGAAGTCCGCGCCTGGACCATACCGGTTGGCGCTACCGCTCCCCAGGCTGCCGGCAAAATACACACCGACTTTGAAAAGGGCTTTATCCGCGCCGAAGTGACCGCCTATGAAGATTTCGTTGCGGGAAAAGGCGAAGCGGGTGCCAAAGAATCTGGTAAGTGGCGGCTAGAGGGAAAGGAATACATTGTCCAGGATGGGGACGTGGTTCACTTTCGATTTAATGTGTAAATAGAGCTCACTGGACTAGCGGTCAAAAATGATCGGCGAGTACCATCCAGATAAAAAATCAAATACGAGGGGGAACCAACATGCGGCGACACCCTCGCGCCATCTCAATACGTATCATCCTAACAACGGCGCTGGTCATCTTGCTTGGCGGGAGCCTGATATGGGCGAGTATCCAGCTTTACCCCTATGCCAGCACGCTAATCAACAATAAACATCTAATTCTCGCCAATATCTGGTTCAGCGATACAAATAGTACTCCCCACGAAGAATTGCCGCTGACCGTGCCACCCGGTTTTAATATCACTGTTTTTGCGGATGGCATTGAGGGAGCCAGAGGTCTCTACTACACCCCATTTGGACTGGTGGTATCCAGCCCCAAACTGGGAGAGGTTTATCTGTTAAAGGATCTCAATGGAGACGGTATCGCCGACCATACAAGAGTGCTACTGAAAGACCTAAATCGTCCATCTGGCATCACCGCAAACCAACAGTGGCTTTTTATTGCCGAAACCGACGCCATTGTGCAAATCGATATTGCACTACTCGCAGGTGAGACAGAACCCTCATGGCACCGGATTGCCTCGATACCGGGAGGCGGCGATCACTGGCGGCGCACCATAGGCATTGGCCCGGACCAACAGCTTTATGTGTCTGTCGGTTCCACCTGTAATGTCTGTATCGAAGCCAATCCTCAGCGAGCGACAATTCTGCGTTTTTCTCCCGACGGCGGTGACGCTGAAATTATCGCCACCGGCATTCGCAATAGTGCGGGCTTCGACTGGGACCCCATGGACCAGCAACTCTACGCGACAGAGAATGGCCGCGACTGGTTAGGGGATGATCTACCACAGGACGAACTACTGCGCATTCAGCAAGGCGGGTTTTACGGATGGCCGTTTACACACGGTGGCCGTCCTACTCAAAGTGACGCTCAGGATAGCTATGATTGGCAGGGCCTAAAAGACCCGAGTTTTGGCGATCATCCAAATGCCCATCAACAAACCAGCATCCCGCCCGTTCACTCCTTCCGCGCACACAACGCGCCCCTGGGCATCCGCTTTAACCGTAGCACAAACCTTCCAGAGAAATACCTCCACAGCGCCTTTGTCGCCCTGCACGGTTCCTGGAACCGCGACAGACCCGATGGCTACAAGGTAGTCGTACTACTCTGGACAGAACAAGGTATCGTAGAAGAAAACTTTGTCAGCGGGTTTCTAAGCCCCGACGGCAAGATCATTGGGCGCCCAGCAGAGCTCACTCAGGCCCCAGATGGGGACCTGTATATTTCCGATGATTTTCGGGGGCGCATCTATCGAACCACTTATAAAGACGAACACGACCGCAAATAATAGCAATGGAACCCACACTAAGGCCCGAGAACCTTGACAAAAAAGCCTAAAATCGCCAGAATTCGCGGCCTTTTCAGCCCCACTCGGGGTAACGCTTTGTGGCTATGTAGCTCAGCTGGTTAGAGCACAGCATTCATAATGCTGGGGTCGGCGGTTCAAGTCCGCCCATAGCTACCATTTAAATCAATGGGAATTTGCAATATTCGTTGTTTCTATAAATAGAAATTCAGAAAGAAGTCATCAACACTATCTAGCCTGGAAACCCTCGCATTAATAACCGCTCTTTTCATGGGCTTTAGGACTTTGGGTACTTCTCACGATAAGTTTAGATACTTCTGCAATAAGAAGGGCGCCCCGAAAACGCTGACATGGATAAGCATTTCACTCACTTATGCTCCCCCGGCAACAAAACAAAAGTTCTACTACAATATTTTTTTTAGTCTGATGGGGTCCGGACTTTAAATGAAAATGCCGTTACATTTCACTCTGGGCGCAAGCATAAACACACCCAGGAAAAATAATCACCCTTATTCCTGTTGGCTTGACCACACCCACTTAACCATTTCAAACAGAAGCCGTTTCAAGCACAACGCTATAGATAAAGTCTTCATCTACTCGAAAATTTCCACTGTAGCTGCAACGAATATTATGTTGCTGCTGAAATATTTCGGCGGTAAAACTATAGCCAGAAGGAGCGAGCTTTACTTCAGCTTCGAGAAAACCAAGAAACACGTGATGTATTGGGTTGAATAACTTATAAATTGATTCTTTAATACTAAAAACAACCATACACCAGGGTATTTTATCACCCACTTGCTGCCTGGCTTTAGTCCACTCTCGCTCTCTGGAAGTGCAAACCTTTGCCTCTAGTGCCACGCTTAAGGGTTTTGTTTTTTCGACATCGATACCAATTCCAGCATAATCTTCGCTATGCGCTACGGCAGCAACACACATACCATGGGCATGTGTAATGCTACCGACAGTACCCTTAGGCCAAATAGGCCTTCTGTTACCCCCCCTCATAATTGGAGGAGGATCGTCACACCCAAGTTGTCGAATGGCCTGTTTGGCCGCATTTCGTCCAGCACGGAATTCGCGCTTTCGTTTATCCACCGCACCGGCAATCAAACGCTCTTCTTCGGCCCTTAGCGGTGTTATCCACATATCCGTATCTGCAACGACTACACACACATTGTTTGGCACCATTTGATTTATCATACTTCTTTTACCTTTCTCTCAAGTACTGCAATCGCCAGGCAGAATTAACAACAAACCTCATCTCAAGCGTGAAGACTTAAGCCCACACATAGCCCACTTACTTTCAACCGGCCCAGGTGGCGCCAGAGAAGAAAAGAAACGGAAAACAAAGAAAAAGTTATGTTGCCATTCACGGTTTTATACTGACTTCTACTACCCAGAGACCCAAGTGTGGTTTATTCATTCATTGCTTTATGATAGCTTGTCGGGCGAGCGATCATTCCTAAAAAATATGGAGCATAAAATGACTCAAGTCCACAAATTAGTCCCAATCGCTGGCCTCATGCTTGCGTTGGTAATTCCTGCCTCTGCCACCGCTCGTTCCGCATCGGATCTAAGTAAAGACTCGGATTATCAACCGGCACGTAACGCACAAGGGCACCCGAACATTCAAGGTGTCTGGGATTTCCGCACACTGACCCCGCTCGAGCGCCCAAAAGATGTGGCTGACAAGGCCGTATTCTCCGCAGAAGAGGCAGAAGCGTATCGAAACAAAGCGACACTGGTCAATGACACTGACAACAAGAAGGATCTGGATCTTCCGGCCCACACCGACGTCGAAGTTCCCTACAATAACTTCTGGCTGGATTTTGGTACAGAAATGAACGAGGATCGGAGAACCTCTCTCATCATAGACCCACCGAATGGACGTTTGCCTGAGCTCACCCCAGCCGCAATGGCGGGAAGGCAGAACTATATGTTACGGATTCTACCTGTACGCGAATTCTTCTCTATTG